>CAXGVD010000120.1:0-7195 GCA_964012695.1 uncultured Opitutia bacterium | reverse complement strand
CCCCCCGAACTCCTCGACCTCATCCTCCCCAAGCTCAACGCCGCCTATCCCGCCGAAAGCGACGTCCACAACCTCGAACTCAGCCGCGCCCTCGCCCAACTCAAACCTCCTGGCTTTCTCGACAAAACCCTACAACTGCTGCAAACCCGCCGCTCGCAAAACTTCCGATCCGACCCTTCCCTACTCACCAACAACCCCCGATACGCCTCCCCGTTCTTCGCCTTCGCCGAGCGTCCCCCAGACACCCTCGGTCTTCACCTCGCCTTTATCGCCTCGCAAGTCGGAAAAGAGCACTGGAACCGGAGCCAAATGGTCGCCCTCGCACATTGGTTACGGCGAACCATCGCCCAAGTCCCGCCTGGCACGAAGTACTCCGACACCGTCCGCCGCCTCTCTCAAGATTTTGAAAACGCCCTACCGCCCTCCGTAAAGGAAACCCTCGGCCCACGACCCACAAGTACACCGGCACCACGCACCCTACCCAAAGGCCCTGGGCGAAACTGGAGCCTGAACGAGGCCATCTCCGTCACCAACGACCTCTCTAACCGCAACTTCGCCGCTGGCAGGCAGGCCTTTCAAGCCGCCTCCTGCGCAGACTGCCACCTCTTCGCGGGCGCGGGCAAAGCCCACGGACCGCCCCTCGACAGCCTTCCCCAACGCTTCGCCCGCGGCCCTCTCCTCGAAGCCATTCTCCACCCGAGCAAAACCATACCTGCCCCCTACGCCAACGTCCTCGTCACCACCAAGCAAGGTGCCACTCACGTCGGACGCATCCTCTCCCGCGACGCCCAAATCCTCACCCTCGCCTCTAATCCCTTCGCCCCGCACCTCACCACTCAACTGCCCGTCGAACAAATTGAAAAGGAAGAAGCCTCAACCGTCTCCCCTATGCCGCCCGCCCTCCTGAATTCCCTCAACCCAGAAGAGTTGAAGGACCTACTCGCTTACCTCCTCTCAGGAGCCAACCCAAACGACCCGAACTTCTACTCCGGAAACTGAGACGCCCGGCCTACTGCCAAGTTTTTTTCCAAACCGCAAAAGCCCCTTGCCCCGCATCGCAAAACGTCACGAAATAACCGCACTTCGCACCCTTAGCCCCTCCGCAAAGTACGCGCAACTTTAGCAACCAATAACAAACCCAACCTTAAAACCACCGCCTCCCATGACAGACGCCACCTCCTCCGCTTCAGCCTCCCGCCGCTCCTTCCTCGCCGCCGCCTCCGGCCTCGCCGCCGCCACCACCGCCGCCCTCGCCCGGGACTGGACGGGCGTGAACCCCACCCGCTACCCCGACCCCGACCTCATCGCCCACGACGAACGCTTCAACAAATACAAGCTCGGCAACACCCCGATTCAACGTCTCTACACCCACCCCGACATGCTCTGGGCTGAAGGCCCAGCATGGAACGGCGTCGGCAAATACCTCATCTGGAGCGACATCCCCAACAACGTCCAAATGCGCTGGCTCAACGACGACGGACACGTCAGCACCTTCCGCCACCCATCCGGCAACTCCAACGGCAACACCTTCGACTGGAAAGGACGACAAATCTCCTGCGAGCACGGCAACCGACGGGTCGTCCGCTACGAGTACGACGGCACCATCTCCGTCCTCGCCGACAAGTTCGGCGGCAAGGAATTCAACGCTCCCAACGACGCAGTCGTCCACCCCAACGGCGACGTTTGGTTCACCGACCCAGGCTACGGCTCCCTCATGAACTACGAAGGTCAAAAGGCCGACACCGGGAGCGTCCAACCCTACCAAAAGGAAGCCGTTTACCGCATCGACGCCAAAACCGGCAAGCTCAGCCAAGTCACCGACGAAATCTTCAAGCCCAACGGCCTCTGCTTCTCCCCCGACTACAAGAAGCTCTACGTCGCCGACACCGGCGCTTCCCACTACAAAGAAGCTAAGAAACAAATCAAGGCCTGGGACGTGGCCGACGAAAAGACCCTTAAAAACGGACGAACCTTCGCCTCCATGGAACTGGAAATCGCCGGCAAGACCTACGCCGGCATGGCCGATGGCATCCGCTGCGACGTGGACGGCAACGTCTGGTCCTCCGCCGGATGGGTCGGCGCGGGCTATGACGGCGTGCATGTCTTCGAACCCGGCGAAGGCAAGCGAATCGGCCAAATCCTCCTTCCCGAGATTTGCTCCAACGTCTGCTTCGGCGGCCCCAAGCGCAACCGCCTCTTCATGACCGCCAGCCAATCCCTCTATGCCGTCTATGTGGAAACTAAAGGCGCCCATGTCTGCTAAGGTGGCCCGCTCCACCAGTCAACCGCCCAAACATCCGCCGCGTCCTGAAGGGACGCCAAAACTCCCCAAAACCACGCGCAATGCCCGCCAAACCCACCGTTTGAATCGAAACCACCTTAAATAGCTACCTAACCGCTCGCCCTTCCCGCAATTTGGTCGGGACGCCAAACGAGTCCTGAAATTCGCCCCCCTCACTCCCTCATGCCCACGAAAACTCTCCTCCCCCTCCTCTCCCTGCTCGGCGCAGCGTGCCCGCTTCCCGCCGAACCTCTGCCAGTCCTTTCCTTTCCCATCGGCGTCACCCGGGAAGACAAGCCCATAACGGGCTGGTTCGAACCTGACTCCTTCGAAGTAGGATCGCCCAAGAAGCACGTCCTCGTGGTGGCGGGTCTGCAAGCCAGGGATGAACGCTCGCAATCCCTCGCCCGGGACTTGTTGCGGGCTCACTTCGCCTCCACCACCCCCAAACCCTTCACCCTATCCGTTATCCTCGACGCCAACCCCGACGACGTCCCCACCCCGCCTTTTCCGCCCACCGGCAAAGCCTACAACGACCAGAAGCACCCGCACGCCCTCTATCTGCATCGCTTCCTAGGCGCCCACGGACCCGACCTAGTCATCGACCTGCGCCCCAGCCCTAAATTCCTCCTCCGCCGAACCGACGACCTCGGATCCGGCCAAGGCAAGGAGGCGCCCGCCCAAGTCGGCTATGTCCCCACCCTACGCGTGGAAGCCGGCGGCCTCGCAGCTCCCGCCCTGTACGAAAAACTGCAACCCCTCCTCCGCAAGCTCAATCCCTCTCCCGCCCGGCTCGAACTGCAAGACCGAGCCAAACGTTCCGCCACCAATGTCGCCCGCCAACTAGCCAAGGTTTACGGCCACGACGCCAAGACCCAGTACATCCCCGCCCTCGCCCTCGTCGGTCGCCTCCGCCTGTCCGACCTGACAGACGACACTTCCCACAGCCAAGACGTGGAACGCCTCCTTCGGCCTTACGCCTCCGGAGAGAAGCAAGCCCTCGGCAGAGGCGTCTCAGGAGTGAACCTCGCGGGTCACCTCGCCCTCGCCGAACTCGCCCTGCGAAGCAAGGACCCCACGCTCGTCCGCCTCGTGGAAGCCGCCGCCCAACGAGCCCACGAAAGCCGAAAGTCCCCCAGCTCTCCCGTCTCGGGACACAACGAAATGTCCGACTCCGTCTTCATGGTCTGCCCCATCCTCGCTGCCGCCCACCGGCTCACGGGAAACGCGGACCACCTCGCCGCCCTGCTCGCCCACCTCCGCCACTTGCGCAAGCTCTGCCTCCGCAAGGACAACCTCTACCGCCACTCCCCGCTCGATGAGTCCGCATGGGGACGCGGGAACGGCTTCCCCGCCCTCGGCCTGGCCCTCGTCCTTTCCTTCCTTCCGGAGGATTCGCCCGCCCGTCCCGAAATCCTGGATGCCCACCTCGCCCACCTCAAAGCCATACTCCGCCACCAAGACCATTCGGGCGCGTTTCACCAAGTGGTGGACCGCCCCCAAAGCTACCGCGAACTCACCGTCACCGCCATGACCACCTTCGCCCTCTGCCGCGGACTCCGCAAGGGCTGGCTGGACGATAAGACCTTCGCCACTCCCGCCCACAAGGCATGGGAAGCTCTCAAGCTTCGCATCGCCCCGGACGGCTCCCTACTCGACGTCTGCGCGGGCACGGGCAAGCAGAAGACCCTGCGGGCCTACTTCGACCTCCCCGCCATCCTCGGCAGAGATTCCCGGGACGGTGCCATGGCCCTTCTCGCCGCCACCGAATACGCAGCCTGGAAGAAGGAAAAACACTGAGAGCCAGTCGAGAAGCGGGAGTCCCGCCCCGCCCCGGAAAAATTTGCTTCTCCCGCACCCGAAGGATTGCCTCGCGCTCTCCTTTTTCCTTGAATAATTCCATGCAATCGGGACTGCGAATACTTTCCCTTCTCGTCTGCGCGACGACCTTCTCCTTCGCGTCCGCGGACCACCCCCCCTCAGGTCAACGCCAGGCCTTGCTCGTGGGCAATGCCTCATACGAGGGAGATGACCTCCAAGGAATCACCGCCTCCCTAGACACGCTTGAAAAAGTCTTGGCCCCGCGAGGTTACCACGTAACCCGCAAGGAAAACCTCGCCGGAGAGGATTTCAAAAAAACCTTCGACGCCTTCGTCCAAAGCGTTCCCACAAACGGAATCGCCTTATTTTACTACGCGGGACGGAGCGGCTACCTCGATCGCCTCGGCAAACCCTACGTCCTCCTCCGACCCGCCAAGACGAAGCTCGGCAACGACGGCGACTACCGCAAATTCGGGCTAAACCTGCCGGAAGCCGTCCAAACTCTCCGGACTTCCTCCGGGGCCCGCCACGCCCTGCTCTTCATCGACGCCGCCCACCCCGAGTCGAACCCCGTCCAAAACGTCTCCCCCGGCTTGGCCGCCTTCGAGGTCGGCACGGAGGTAGCCCTCGTTTACGCCGCCGCCGGCAAGCAAACGGACCAAACCCCTTCGAGCAACGCCCCCACGCCCTTCGTCCGGGCCATCGCCAAGCACCTCGACAAAGCGGACCTCTCCGTTCGCACCGCCTGCGAAGCCATTCGGACGGAAACCGCGGCGCTCGCCGGCGGCAAGCAGCAACCGTGGTCCGGCGGCGACCTCGCCACCTCAGAGCGAGGCGTGGGCTCGCCTTCCAAACACCCGCTCGCCAAACAAGTCCGAACGGGCAAGCTCCCCGGCGAGGCTTACGTCAACTCCGCCGGCATGGTCTTTCACTGGTGTCCGCCGGGCTCTTTCACCATGGGCTCCAAGCAAACGGACGGCCCCGCCACCCGTGACCGCAAACCCGTTCAAGTCACCCTCGGTAAAGGCTTCTGGATGGGCGAGTGCGAAGTCACCCAACGCGAATACGCCAAAGTACTTCGCAAGAATCCGCCCCTCACCTTCACCCGCCACAAGAACGCTCCCTTCTGGGGCGCCCAAGACGCCAAGATCGTTTCCGACTTCTGCAAAAAGCTGAACGAACTTGAAGGCAAAGCCGGCTCCCTCCCCAAAGGCTGGGAATACGCATGCCCCACCGAAGCCGAATGGGAATACGCCTGCCGGGCCGGCTCCTCCTCCACTTTCCACTTCGGCGACGACACCCGCCTCCTCGCCCGCTACGCCAACTTCGCCGACAAGACCCTCCGCGACCATGATCCTGGCTACTACTGGGCCTCCGCCTCCGCCGCAGACGGGTTCGCCGTCGCCCTCGCCCCCGTCGGCTCCTTCCTCCCCAACGCATGGGGCCTGCGGGACGTCCACGGCAACGTGGCGGAAATCGTGGCCGACCACCACCTCCCCACGCTCCCCGGCGGCAAGGACCCCCTCGCCCGTAAGGAAAAGGGAGGACGCGCCATCATGCGCGGCGGGGCCTGGTGCAGCCTCCCCGCCTACTGCGAGTCCTCCTTCCGCAACGTCGCCCCGTCCAAAAGCAAAAGTAACTTCACGGGCTTCCGAATCGCACTAAAACAGAAGTAACCGTCTCATTCCTTTCCCTCCTGAATGAAGCACTTCAACGGATGTTTCCTTTTCCTCGGAGCCCTCGCGGTCTTCTCGGACGCTGGCTCCCTCTTCGCGGAAAAAACATCCGTTCATACAGTTCCGAAAAGCGTCTTCGCCTTTCTCGAAACCCGTTGCTACGAATGCCACGCGGATGGGGCCAACAAGGGCGGACTGGACTTTGACGCCCTTTCGACCGACCTCGGGGACGTCGCCGCCTTCGCCAAGTGGGAACGTATCTTCGACCGAGTGATGGCCGGTGAGATGCCGCCCGCCAACTTGAAGGACAGGCCCCCCGCCAAGGAATTGACGTACTTTCGCGGGGAACTGGAACGGCAACTGATCCAAGCCCACGCTGCGAAGAAAGGCACCGTCCTACGGCGCCTCAACCGACGGGAGTATGAGAATACGATGAACGATCTTTTCGGCACTTCGCTGGAACTCGGAAGCATGCTTCCCGAAGATGGGCGTTCGCATGAGTTTGACAATGTCGGTGACGCCCTGGGCGTTTCCATGCAACACATGCAAATGTATCTAAAGGCCTGCGATGTTGCGCTGGAGGAGGCTATTGCCAAGACGACCCAGGTGCCCGCCCCCCAGAAGCGCGTGGGCCGTTACACGGATGATAAAAAACTGGACCGGTACTTGGGTGACAACCGGCTCAAGCTTGAAGACGGTTCGGTGGTGCGATTTTCCCCGTACGGGTATCCAACGGGCATGATCCGAACGGCCAACACGCGTGGCGAGGGATTCTACCGAATCAAGGTTCGCGGCTTCGCCTACCAGTCTGAGACCCCGATCACTTTCTCCGTAGGCGCAACGACCTTCAAGCAAGGAGCCGAAAAGCCTATCTTCGGATACTTTTCCTTTCCACCGGGAGCTTCCGGTAAGACGCATGTTGTGGAACTGACGGCATTCATGGAAGACGGTTACATGATCCAAGTCGAGCCCTACGGAATTTCGGACTCGGACCTAGGCAGGAGACGCCAGAAGAAAATTCACGCAAAAGACTATATGGGACCGGGACTAGCGGTTCACTCGGTGGAAATCGAAGGCCCTTTGATCAACCAATTTCCATCCGCAGGCCACAAGCTGTTTTTTGCTGGCATAAACCGCGCGGAGATTCCGCCCCGCAACCCCAATGACCGCAAAAAGTCGTGGTACAAACCGAAATTTGAAATTAAATCATCCGATGAAAAAATCGATGCCGAACAGGCTCTGGCCCGTTTGGCAAACGCAGCGTTCCGCCGACCAGTGAATGCCAAAGAGGTGGTTCCCTACCTGAAACTCTTTGAGTCCGAACGGGCCAAGGGAGAGGCTTTTGAGCCTGCGTTACGCACCGCAGCGACAGCAGTGTTAAGCTCGCCTCACTTTCTTTACTTGCGCGAACCGTCCG
>CAXGVD010000119.1:0-7286 GCA_964012695.1 uncultured Opitutia bacterium | reverse complement strand
TCCAAGGCTTCAACTGCACCATTCCGCACAAGGTGAAGGTCATCGAGCACCTGGACGGGCTCGGCGAGTCCGCCTCCCTCATGGAAGCCGTGAACTGCGTCGTACGCCGCGACGGGCAATGGATAGGTGAGAACACGGACGGCAAGGGTTTCGTCGAATCTCTCCGCGAGCTGACCGACCCGCAAGGCAAGAATGTCGTCGTCTTCGGAGCGGGCGGCGCCGCCCGAGCCATCGGCGTGGAGGTCGCCCTCGCGGGAGCGGCCAAGATCACAATCGTCAACCGCACCGTCGAACGCGGCGAAGAACTGACCAAGCTCCTCGCGGAGAAACTGCCCGTAGAGGCGAACTTCGTTCCCTGGGACGGCGTGTACGCGGCCCCGGACGGCACGGACGTCCTCATCAACGCCACCTCCATCGGCCTCTTCCCGGACGTGGACGCCCGGCTCGACCTCGACGTCGAAACCCTACGCGAAGGAATGGTCGTCGCGGATGTCATTCCCAACCCGCCCCGCACCCACCTCGTAAAGGACGCCGAAGCCCGCGGTTGCAAGGTCATCGACGGCCTCGGCATGCTCGTCAACCAAGGCGTCATAGGCATCCGCCACTGGACGGGCGTAGATCCCGACCCCGCTGTCATGCGCCAAGCCCTCGAAGAGGTCTTCGGGTGAGGGTGAAGAACAAAACGGTCCTTACGCACGACGACGGCCTCCGGAAACTTTTTACGAAATCCAACCTCTCCTTATCCCGCCACCTTCCACCAAATCAAAAAGCAAAATAGGCTTCGGCCAATTCACGCCATGAAAGCTCGTTCCATCTTCTGCTACATCGCTCTCGCCTTGGTCTTCTTCGCTCAAGGTTGCGTCATGAAAACCTTCAGAAGCGGCACAGGTGAAGAGACGCTTCTGTCATCCTCCGGGCGCAAGTCCTTCGAAACGAAGGCCAAGTGGTCCGTGACCCGCTCCGTCCTGCGCGGCGGGAAGCAGGAGGGTGTGGAACTCCTCACCATCGACAACGGCAAGCTCCTCATCACCGTCATACCCACCCGCGGCATGGGCATCCTCGACGTCCGCCAAAAGGACGGTAGCGTCCGGCTCGGATGGAATTCGCCCGTGAAGGAAGTGGTGCACCCCTCATTCGTTAACTTGGAAAGCCGAGGCGGGCTCGGCTGGCTGGAAGGGTTCAACGAGTGGATGGTTCGGTGCGGCCTCGAATTCGCCGGCCACCCGGGGCAAGACGAGTTCGTGAACAACACGGGAGACGTCGCCACCATGGATCTCACCCTCCACGGCAAAATCCAAAACGTCCCCGCCTCGGACTGGGAGTTATCCGTGGACCCTGAGCCCCCGCACCGCATTCGGGTGCGCGGAACGGTGTACGAAAAGTTCTTCTACGGCCCCAAGCTCAAGCTGGTAGCGGAAGTCTCCACAACGCCTGGTTCCGACGCCTTCCGCATCTCCGACCTCGTAACCAACGAAGGTGCGTTCCCTCAAGAGTTCCAGCTCATCTACCACGGCAACTACGGCTCCTCCATTCTGGAGGCAAACGCCACCGCTCTAGCTCCCGCCAAAAGCGTCACTCCCATGAACGCCCACGCCGCCGGAGCCGTCTCACGCTGGCAAACCTACGCCGGCCCCACCAAAGGTTTCGTCGAGGAAGTGTTTCTCTTTGAACCCCTCGCCGACGCCAGCGGTTCCGCCCTCGCCGTCCTCCGCAACGCCGCCGGCAACCTCGCCACTTCCGTACGCTGGAACCTGTCCGAACTTCCCTACCTCACTATTTGGAAGAACACCGCCGCACGGGAGGACGGCTACGTCACGGGTCTGGAACCCGCCACGGGCTTCCCCTTCAACCGTAAGGTCGAGCGCAAGTTCGGTCGCGTTCCAAAGCTCGACCCTGGCCAAACCCGAACCTTCACCCTGGACTACGAAATCCACCTCGGCGAAAAAGCGGTAAAAGCCGTTTCGGACGAAGCCGCCGCCCTTCAGGCTCAAGTAGAACTGCAAGTGAACGAGGAGCCGCCCGCGATAGACTGAAAGATAACTGCATTTGCTTTTTATCTTTTAAGAGACGCAGGTTAATGCGGACATAATCAACCGTCGCGAAGCGGTCGCTGCCGCGACGCATCGCAAGCCAGCTTCTGGTCTCCGTCGGTTGAAACACACCATTGATGAACCGTCGCTACGCGACACTTACCCAAAGGTCAGAGATCAAGGTAATAACCAAAGTTATTTGACATGACCTGCGGCTACTCCAAAGAAATCCCGACCTCAGTCAGCCAGGCACCGAGGTCTTCCAAGGGGAGGCCAATAACATTGGAGCGAGAACCGGCGAAGGACTCGACGATGAGGTCGGCCCGAGTCTGGATGGCATAGGCGCCCGCCTTGTCCAGAGGGTTCACCTCGGCGAAATAGGCGGTGATCGTTTCGTCGTCCAACTCCTTGAAGCTGACGCGGGATGTGGTGACGCGGGATTCTTCGTAGCCCGCCGCCTTGCACGTCAGGCACAGTCCCGTGCTCACCTCGTGGGTCTTGCCCGAGAGCCTGTGCAGCATGGCGGCTGCTTCCACCAAATCGGCGGGCTTGCCGAAGGTCTCGTCTCCGAGTGCCACGAGGGTATCCGCTCCCAGCACCCAGGCCTTGGGACGCAGTTCCGCCACCGCCAGGGTCTTGAGGCGGGCGTTCTCCATCACGAGGGCGAGCGGGCCTTCCGGATGGAAGTCAAGTTCCTCCGCGTCCGTCGGAAATACTTCGTAATCGTCCAGCAACTCCGCCAGCAACTCACGCCGTCGGGGCGAGCCGGAAGCCAATGTGAAAAGCGGGTCGGCAACGACGCCTTGCTTTGGGTTCGCCTTTTCTTCGCTCATGGGCTGAATAATTCGCCCTTCATGACGGTTTTTCCCAAGTTGGCAACGCAATGAGAATCGGCTTCGCACAGTTGAACCCGACGGTCGGCGACCTCGACGGCAACCTCGCTCTCGCGGTAGACGCCTACGAGCAACTCGTCGGGCAAGGAGTAGATTTGGTCCTGTTTCCCGAATTGTTTCTCTGCGGCTACCCCCCGCGCGACCTGCTCTTGAAAACCCGCTTCGTGGACGACCAAACCGAGCGTCTAGTCGCCTTCGCCGCCCAAACCGGCCCCACACCAACCCTCATAGGCTTCGTCGAAAAAAGCCTCAAATCGGCGGGCCGCCCATTCCGCAACGCCGCCGCGTGGTGCCGGGACGGCGAGGTAACGGCCGTGGCCCGCAAACGGCTCCTCCCCACCTACGACGTCTTCGACGAAGCCCGCTATTTCGAGCCCGGCGACGAAACCCTCTTCCTCGCGCACAATGGGAAAAAGCTGGCAGTCACCATTTGCGAAGACATCTGGAACGTGGAAGGTGGACTGTACGGAAGCGACCCCTTGGACGAGGTGGCCGCCGCCCGCCCCGACCTCATACTCAACCTCTCCGCCAGCCCGTGGCACCTCGGCAAGCAGGCCGAGCGGCACGACCTACTGGCCAAGGTGACGGCCAAGTGCGGTTGCCCCCTCGCCTACCTGAACGTCACGGGCGGCAACGACGAACTCATCTTCGACGGCGCCTCCCTTGCCCTCGACGCCCAAGGAGGCCTGCTCGCCCGACTCCCCGCCTTCGAGGAAGCGGTCAGGGTCGTCGATTTCTCCGAGACAACCATCGAGCCGGACTCCAGCGGCTCCGTAGAGGTCGAACCCGCCTCCCTCGACAACCTCCGTAAGGGCCTCGTCCTCGGCCTCCGAGACTACGCCCACAAGAGCGGCTTCTCCCAAGGCTTGGTGGGACTGAGCGGAGGCATCGACTCCGCCCTCACCGCCGCCCTCGCCGCCGAGGCCCTTGGGCCCGAAAACGTAATCGGGGTTAGCCTCCCCTCCGCCATTTCAAGCCAACACAGCAAGGACGACGCCGCTCGGCTCGCCCACAACCTCGGCATCAAGTACCATGTCCTAGCCATCCAAGACGTCGTGGACGCCGCCTCCGCCGAACTGGCTCCGCTCTTCGGCGATCGCCCCGCAGACGTGACCGAGGAAAACCTTCAAGCCCGGGCCCGCGGCCTGCTGCTCATGGCGGTCTCCAACAAGCTGGACGCACTCCTACTCACCACGGGCAACAAGAGCGAGTTGGCGGTTGGCTACTGCACCCTTTACGGCGACATGTGCGGCGGCCTCGCCGTCATCTCGGACGTCCCGAAGACCCAAGTCTTCGCCCTCTCCCACCACCTCAACAGAGAAGGCGAGGTCATACCCGAGTCCACCCTCGAGAAGCCGCCTTCGGCCGAGCTGCGACCCGACCAAAAGGATAGCGATTCGCTGCCTGACTACGATGTCCTCGACGCCATTCTCGAACGCTACGTCGAGGGCGGCCTGTCCCTCGCCGAAATCATTGCCGACGGCTACGACGAAGCCGTCGCAGCCGACGTCATCCACAAAGTGGACCGCAACGAGTACAAACGTAAACAGGCCGCCCCCGGTCTCAAGACCACGCCCCTCGCCTTCGGCGTAGGCCGCCGCATCCCCATCGTGCAGAATTACCGAGGCTGAACACGAAAATCACAAGCGAGCACAAGAAACCATTCCACAATCCGTAACCATCATGTCTTCCAGCGAACTTTTCGAACGGGCCAAGCAAACGATACCCGGAGGGGTGAACTCGCCCGTGCGGGCCTTTCGCTCCGTGGGCGGTTCTCCCTTCTTCACCAAGAAGGCGAAAGGTTGCCGCCTCACCACGGCGGACGACCGGGAACTCATCGACTACGTCTGCACTTGGGGCCCCTCCATCCTCGGCCACGCCCACCCCGTCATTCACGACGCCGTGGCCGCAGCACTCGCCAACGGCACCAGCTACGGCACGCCCGGGCCCGCCGAGGTGGACATGGCCGAGCAAATTGTGAAGCTCGTCCCCTCGGTGGAAAAGGTACGCGTATGCAACAGCGGGACAGAGGCAACCATGTCCGCAATACGCCTGGCCCGCGGCTTCACGGGCCGGCCCAAGGTGGTGAAGTTCGCCGGTTGCTACCACGGCCACGTGGACGGGCTCCTCGTCAAGGCCGGCTCAGGAGCCCTCACTTTCGGCAACCCGGACAGCGCAGGCGTCCCCGAAAGCTACGCCCGCGAAACCATCGTGCTTCCCTATAACGATGAAGACGCCCTACGCTCCACCTTCGAGCAGGCTGGCGAGGAAATCGCCGCCGTCATCCTCGAACCCTACCCCGCCAATTGCGGACTCCTCTTTCCAAACGACACCTATCTCAACTTCCTGCGCTCCACCTGCGACACCCACGGCACCTTGCTAATCTTCGACGAGGTGATGACCGGTTTCCGTGTCGCACCGGGCGGAGTGCAAGAACTTGAAGGCGTGACGCCGGACCTCACCGCCATGGGCAAAATCATCGGCGGCGGCCTCCCCGTGGGAGCCTTCGGAGGGCGAGCCGAAGTGATGGACTACCTCGCCCCGCTCGGCCCCGTGTACCAAGCCGGCACCCTAAGCGGGAACCCGCTGGCCATGGCCGCAGGACTCGCCGCCCTCCGCCTACTGGAAGAAGAAAACCCCTACCCCCGCCTCGAGGAAATGGGCGCCCGCCTTGCCAACGGCCTGCGGGAAGCCGCCGCCCAAGCCGGCCTCTCCCTGCAGGTTCCGCAAGTCGGCTCCATGTTCTGCCTCTTCTTTGCGAAAGAGCCCGTGAGCCACTTCGAGCAAGTCCTCGCCTCCGACTCCGAACGTTTCAAAACCCTCTTCCACCACGCCCTAGACAACGGCGTCTACCTGCCCCCCTCACCCTTCGAGACCTGCTTCCTGAGCGCCGCCCACGGCGAGGAGGACATCGACCGCACCCTCGAAGTCCTGACTACGGGCATCAAGCGACTCTAGACATCGACGGCATCTCTATCCCGCAAAAAGCTCACGAGCTTTTCCAAGGCACGGGCCCGATGGCTAATACGGGCTTTTTCCTCAGACGAGATTTCGGCGAAGGTGCAGGGGCTTTCATCGGGCTGAAAGAGGGGGTCGTAGCCGAAGCCGCCGGAACCTCGGCGCTCGTGGAGGAGCACACCTTCACAGGAGCCAGAAAAGGTTTCGCTCAAGCCGGGTCCAACCAAGGCGAGGACGCAACGGAAACGGCAACGGCGTTTGGCAGGGTCGGCCACCTCCGCCATTTCGGCGAGCACCTTGTCGTTGTTCGCCTCGTCGTCGCAAGGTTCGCCTGCGTAGCGGGCGGAACGTACGCCGGGTCGGCCGCCGAGGAAATCGATTTCGATGCCGCTGTCGTCGGCGAGAAAAAAGGCGTCGGTCGGTCCTACGGAACAGAGGGCCTCGGCTTTGAGGAGGGCGTTGGCCTCGAAGGTATCCTCGGTTTCGTCCACCTCGGGCATCCCACCGATTTCGTTGGCGGAGAGGACTCGACAGGAGAGGCCGGCTTTTTCGAGAGCCGCGCGCAGTTCGCGCAACTTGTGTTCGTTTCCGGAGGCCAGATAAACATTCATGGAGAGAGGTCCGAGACGGATGTGCGTTGAAGGTGACTGCGAATGAGGAGGTCGTCGCCAAAGTTTTCGCGACGAGCGTCCGGGCTGAGAGGAAAGGCGGAAAGCGGAGGAGCGGCAAGGGCTTCCGGGCAAGGAAAGGTTTTGGGGGAGCGGTAGTGGAATAGGTAGTCGAGAGCGTTCTCGGCAAGAAGGCGCCGGGCGACGTCCGCCCCGCCCTCAAAGTACACGCCGGACAGGCTTTCCATCGCGAGACGGCGACGAAGGTCGGCAAAAGAAAAAGCTCCGGAGGCATCGAGAGGAAGCTCAAGCAGGGAGACACCGGCCTCGGCAAGACGTTCGCGAGCGGCTTGCCCCGCGTAAGCGTTCGGGCCTGTGACAACGGTCGAGCGTTCTCGAAAATCGTCCGCATACACCTTCGGCAAAGGCGCGTTTTCGGAAACGGTGGAGAGGCGTGGGTCGAGGATGAGACGGCGGGGACACCATTCCCCGGCGGAGAGACGAGCGGTGAGGCGTGGGTCGTCCGCCAACACGGTGCGGGCACCTACGGCGATGACGGGAAAAAGGCGGCGCCAACGCATAACGTCCGCCAGCGCCTCCGGCCCCGTGACGGCGGATGGAAAGCCAGCGCGCTCGGCCAGCTTGTCGTCGGCTGTGACGGCAAGCTTGAGGGCGAAGAGTGGGGCCCCGGTCACGACATGGTGGTTGAAGAGCAGGTTAAGGTCAGCGCAAGCGGCAGCGAGGGAACCGGTGGCAAGCGCAACCTCCACCCCGGTGGCCCGCAGGAGGTCCAAGCC
>CAXGVD010000118.1:0-7395 GCA_964012695.1 uncultured Opitutia bacterium | reverse complement strand
CAATGTGGCAAAAATTAGTCAGCAAACACAAAAATATCTTCATGGTTCTTTGCGGCCATGCAAGCGGAGAAGCCGTTCTCACTTCCAAGGGTGATCATGGAAACCAAGTCCATCAGGTCCTGAGCGACTATCAAAACTTGCACAACGGAGGAGAATCCTGGCTGCGCTACATGGTCTTCGAACCAAGCGAGAACAAGATCAAGGTCTACACCTACAACCCCGCCCTCGACAAATTTCGCAACCAACCCTCCAGTCGGTTCGACTTGGACTACCCTATGTTGAAGAAGGAATAAAGGCATCACCTGCCGTTATGTTCAACGACTCCAATCCGTCTCGATTAAACCGATGACGTAAATAAATTACCGACTCGCTTCTCTCACCTCGGTGCTTGCGCTTATCGCGGGTTTCGAATCTTCCGAAGCGGGCTTTCGTTCTGCCTGTCCGCGGAACTTGTTCCTTCCTGCAAATTTCTTGTCCACCCGACGCCTCCCCGATTGACAAACCGATTACAACTGGCACTTATCAACTACATGAAAACCTCTAATTTCGCACTTCTCGTGCTAGGCCTGCCCCTCCTTTACGTCTCGATTCTCGGTTGCTCCGGGAACACCTCCAGCAATCCAGTACCTCCTTCTACTCACGCCGCCCTTGTCCCCAACGACTCACTCATTGTCGCAGCATCCATTCGGGTGGGCCAGATTCTCGATAAGGCCGGAGGTCGCGAACAAATCCAAAAGCTCCTGGACGCCGGACTCAACGAGGAACTGTCCGCAGAAGCTTTGCAGAACACCCTGCTCGACCCAGCCTTCACCGGAATTGATCCGGCCCAGCCCGTCTATTTCTTTCTGGAACTCGACGTCCCCGAGGAAATCATCCAGAAACTAGCCGACAACCGTACGCCTGAACCTCCCGACTGGGAACCCCCTGAATATCCCGAGAATGCAGGGCCCACCCTTGGCGCGACGTTCGCCATTGCGGATGTGGACAAGTTCGAAAAATGGTCCTCCGACGAAGACAGGACCTGGCAGGATCAAGGGGATCTGCGTCTTCTCAAGGTGGACGGCAAATACGCCCTCCTTGCCCACGATGGTAAGTCCGGCCTGTTTGTCGCAGCGCCCAAGGGGAAGATCTTCACTTCCCCGGAGAAACGCTTTGCAAAGGCCGCTCAAAAACAACCCACGCGCCCGCCCTACCTGCAGGACCTGTTCTCCGGGCGGGACGATGTCGCCGTATTCGTTGCGGGCAAGAGGCTGTTCGACACATTGATCATCGCAGGTGGTGGTTACGAGCTCCTGCCCCTGACAGCCTGGATGGACTCCGAGGCGCTTCTCCAAGCCAATGCATCCGACGGGGCCTTGAACATGGACCTCAAACTGGACCGAGGACGCTATCGAGATACTTTCGCGCCCATGCCCGAGGAGCGTTACACACCCGAAGAAGTTGCTGAATTCTTCGCGACTGTTGTCGGAACATGGAAGATTACGGGGAAGGGAAAACCACACGAAGGAGAGGAGACTGAAGTGGACGGCAACATGACGATTTATGGCTACGAGTCCGGGAAGTCCCTCATTAGCCACGTTGAAATCGAAACGGGTAGCCTGTTCACCTTGGAGGAATACCATCCCCGAACGGGTGCTTTCGTAGGCAAATCACGCCCTGTAAGGGGAAGGCCGGCTCGGCTTTCCTTGCTTTATAGAGATCTGGAAACGCAGGTAGGGCGCTTGCTCCACGACACTCAGCGCCACCTTCGCAACCCTGATGACATCAATAGTTCATTTAAGCGCGTGGACAAAGACCAATTCGAGCGGGAAATTATTGTTAGCAAAGATGGAAAGACTATCTTTTCAGGTACTTACTTAAACCGACGCACTGCGTCCGGCGACCCCCGTCCCATCTGCGTGGAGGACGAGTTCGACCCCACCCTCCTCGAACTGTTGGACGCCAAGGCCATCCTCAACGTTCACCTTCGCGAAGACCTCGCCCATACGATAACCACCGACAACCCCCTCCTTGAGGTATTTTATCAATGCAATCCTTATGTGGACCGCCTCAACTATCAAGAGTTCGCCGAACGTCTTGGCTACACCTTGCCGGAACTGGTACAGACGTTCACCGGACAAGCCATCCTCAGCCTGCATGGCCTGCCGGAAGACGACGGCCGGAACGAACTGCCCGGCTTCACGCTGGCCCTGGTCACGCGTCCACCTGCGGAAAAAGTCCGCGCGCGCCTCCTGAAGAAACTCCTCGCCAAAACACTCCCCTCCCTTGATGAGGACGCACGCGAACCGCTGGTCCCACCCCCGCTACTTGCCAACCTCAGCATCGCCGCCAAAGGCAACCACTTGATCATCAGCACGAAGGACCGCGCCGAACAAGCACAGTCCGGCAAGAGCGACAACCCGTTGACCCCGGCCACCAAAGCATGGTTCGCGGAAGGGAACCAACGGATGGACTTGAACATACCAGTGCTCGCCAAAGCCCTTGTCTCATCAGGAATCGACGAGGAGGACCTGCCCCCCCTCGAGACCCTGAGCGCGCTGAAGGTAAAGCACGCCAACACCGGAGTCCTTACCGAGCACACCGAACTGGAGCTGAAGTTCACCAAGAGCAATGTCAACGCCCTGCGCCAGATCGTCCAAATCATCATTGAAGCCGCTAGGTTATAATAGCGTACCGCATTGCTGGATAGGCTGAGAAGGCCGGCAATGCGGTATCCTGAATTGCCCCAGACGAATTCATGCTATTCAAAAGTCTGTAATTTAAAATCTATGTCCGTTTCCGACCTAGCCAAAATGACCCGAACCTCCCTGACCATCCTCACGCTTTTCCTTGCACCCAATCTTCTTCGCGCCGGCGCAGACAAGCCCAACATCGTCTTCATCTTCGCCGACGACTGGGGCTGGGGCGACCTGAGCTGCCACGGGCATCCCTATGTCAAGACGCCCCACATCGACCGGCTCGCCAAGGAAGGCACGGACTTCCATCGCTTCACTGTGGCCAGCGGCGTCTGCTCGCCCAGCCGCACCGCCGTGATGACCGGCCACTTCCCCTCCCGTTACAACATCGATGGCCATTTCGCTTGGGTGCCCAGTAACGCGAAGCGCGGCATGCCCGACTGGCTTGACCCCAAAGCGCCCCTGCTTCCCCGCATGCTCCAAAAGGCAGGCTACGGCACCGCCCACTTCGGGAAGTGGCACCTAGCGAATAACATGATACCCGATTCCCCGCTTCCGAGTGCTTATGGCTATGATGTTTATGGCGCCTTTAATTGTGCGGGCGAGCAAATGCCCGTGCACGAGGACGCTGAACACACGGTAGCCTTCATCGAGAAGTGCCACGCCGAGAAGAAGCCGTTCTTCGTCAACCTTTGGATTCATGAGCCGCACACACCCTTCCATACCGTCCCCAAGTACCGCTGGCGCTTCCGCGAACTGGAGGAGCGCGACAACATCTACGCCTCCGTCCTCTCCCACGCCGACGACCGCATCGGCGAAGTCCTCGACGCCCTGGACCGGCTCAAGCTAGCTAAAAACACCCTCGTCATCTTCAGCTCCGACAATGGCCCCGCCCGCGCCGCCGGCCCCACCGAGCTGACCCTCATGCACGACACCGCCACCGGCGCCGGCTACGGCATCGGCGCCGCCAAGGGAATCACGGGCGGACGCAAAGGCTACAAGGCGGCCCTCTTCGAAGGTGGCATCGGAGTCCCCTTCCTCGCCCGCTGGCCCGGAAAAATCCCCGCCGGCAAGGTGGACGACCAGTCGTTGCTCTCCGCCATCGACCTGCTCCCCACCTTCTGCGAACTCGCCGGCGCCGCGTTTCCCAAAGGCTACCGGCCCGACGGCGTCAGTCAGGCCGCAACCCTCAAGGGCCAACGCACCCCCAGTCGTGAAAAGCCTATCTTCTGGAAGATGCAAGCCCGCTGGCCTCCGGTCAAGGGCCGTCCCCACCACTGGGTCGCCTACGCCATTGTCCACAAGAACTGGAAGCTCCTCGCCAACCACGACTCCACTCACACCGAACTCTACGACATCGTCGCCGACCCCCTAGAAAAGAAAGACCTCACGCAATCGAATCCCAAGGTCACTATACAACTTCTCCGGCAAATCGAAACTTGGAAGGCCACCCTCCCTAAGGAACCCACCGGCAACGTCTTCTCCAAGGAGCGCAAAAGCCTGCCCTTGAAGAAGTAAAAACGGATGTTCCAGTTGCATGTATCTCGCTCGAACCATCCTGCTCCATCTTGCCCTTGTTGCGGCTTTCGCCTCTCCGTTACTTGCTGAGAAGCCTGCTGCCGGCGAGGCCATCCGCCTCTCCCAAATCCAGAGACGCCATTGGCTGTTGACGCCTGACGGACAGCCGTTCTTCGCCCACGGCATCACACATGCGGGCAACAACCGGGCGAAGTTCGACTTCAAGGATTTTTCCAAGGCCTGCAAGGAGGTGGGGTTCAATGCCTACGGGTACGGTTGCCCCGAGCAACTCCGTAAGGACATGCCATTTCTCGAAAGCTGGAACCATTTAGTTCCTATTTCCTACTACCGAGGTAGAAATGGAGTTAAGTTTATAGACGTATTTGATCCCAAAGTGCAGAACAAATTGAAGAATGGGGTGAGAGCGAATTGTATCCGCAGTCGCGACAACCCCAATGTCATTGGTTACTGCTGGACGGACCTCGGTTCGTGGCCGCTGGAAAATCCCTCGGGAAGGAACTGGGTGGATTTCATCCGCGACCTCCCCGAAGATGCCCCGGGCCGCAAAGCCTATCAAAAGTTTCTCAGCGTCTGGAAAGGCGGCGATGGCCAGGTCCGCGACTTGGCCTTCCTCCGACTCATCGCCCGTGAGTACTTTCGCGTGGTCGGGGGAGCTCAACGCAAGCACGCCCCCGGACGACTGATCTTCGGCGAGCGGTTTGGTTTGAGCGCCGTCCCTCGATTTAACACCCTCCTTTATGAGGTTCTGGAAGAGATGCTCCCCTATGTCGACGGCATCGCCATCCAGCCTCCTTTCCGGGGCGGATTCCCAAGGGAACAGCTCGATAGCATTCATAAAAAAACCGGTAAGCCCATCCTGCTATGCGACTTCGCGGTACGCTTCACGGACGGAGACAAGGACGTCCGCAGCTGGAAGCCGGAGAAGGATTCCGTAGCCGCCGGCAAGGCATACGCCGACTATGTGAAGGCGGCGCTGCTGACCGACTACGTCGTCGGTGTCTTCTGGTGCAACCCCGTGGACACCCCCAAGGGTTTCGGCAAGCCCGGGGTGAAACAGGGCTTCTTCGGCCCCAACCTGACCGAACGTCCGGGGCTGCACGAGGCCGTGAGGAAATTAAACGCCCACCGAGACGAGTTGACGCCGAAACTATAAAACGCCACTTCTTTCTTTGATTATGAGAGGTGAAATCCATTCCAAAGCCCCGTTAGCGAAGAACAGTATGGGAGCCATGGACCGGCGCCGATTTCTTCATGGGGTGGGTGGCTCGTTGCTGGCGTTGCCGTTGCTGGATGTCCACGCCGCTTCAGGGACTGCTTCCAGTCCCCCCAAACGCTTGGTGGCAACTGGGATATTCTTTGGCTTGATGCCGCACTATTTTCATCCGGAAAAGTCAGGTCGCGATTATGAGACACCCCGGCTTCTTAAGCCGTTGGAGAGGCACCGGGCTGACTTTACGGTGTTCTCGGGTCTTGATCACAACCTTGGTGGTGGACACAACTCGACCAAGTATTTTCTAAACGGTATACCCGTCACCCACGCCAAGGGTTACGCCGAGGCCAATGTCTCCATCGATCGAAAGGCTGCCCTTCACCTTGGTAGCACTACTCGTTTTCCGTCCCTCACTCTCGGTTGTGAAACGAACTCCGAAAACTATATTTCATGGACCCGCAACGGTTCTCAGGTGCGGCCCGTTACTAGCCTGAAGGCATTGTTCGACACTCTGTTCCGCAACCCGAGCTTGGGTGAACGTAGTCGAGCACGGCGAGTGATGGCGGAAGAAAGCTCGATTCTCGACTTGGTACGGGGGCAGGCCAGCCGGTTTCAGCGAGGTCTTGGAAAGGAGGATAGAGAAAAGCTAGACCAGTATTTCACATCCGTCCGCGAGCTCGAAGGCAAGGCGGAGCAATCGAGGCGCTGGTTGGAGAAGAAGAAGCCCGCCGCCGGGAAGGACCTGCCCGCAGGCTTGGACGCCCTGACTTTGCGTGAGCGCACCCCTTTCTTCTACGATCTAATGGCCCTCGCGCTGCAGACGGATTCGACCCGTGTCATCACCTTGAGTTTCTCGGAGTTGGGTCGTGAAAGTGGTGGTTTCGAGGGGGTTTCCCAGGGTTATCACGCACTTTCGCATCACGGTCGGGTTCAGGCCGCGATGGAGGAACTCGCCATTATCGAGACTTTTCATACTGCCCAGTTCGCCCGTTTTCTCGACAAGCTCAAGGCGATCCGTGAGCCCAACGATCAAACCTTACTCGACAATACCATGGCCCTCTTCGGCAGTGGTATGAGCAACGCCAATTCCCACAGCAACCGCGACCTACCCGTCATCCTGGCGGGCGGGGGGTTCAAGCACGGCGAGCACAAGCATTACGCCCGGGACGGTCGTCAATCTGTTCCGCTGTGCAACCTATACCTCTCCATGTTGCGGAACTTCGGGCTCGAGATCGACCGTTTCAATACCTCGACCGGCGAGTTGACTGGGCTTGAGCTCGTCTGAGCTGTGAAATACTTTTTTTCATCGGTTGCTCTTTTAGGGGCATTTTCGGCTCTAACGGCTTTTGGTGAACCTAAGCTTACTCAGTTCAACCCTGAGGTTCACAAGTTTCTTTACGCCTACTGCGTCAATTGTCACGGACCCGAAAAGGAGAAGGGAGATCGAGTCTTTCATGAGTTTTCAATCAGGAATGATGACGGCTGGATGATCGACCTCTCCGACGATTCTACTACTGAGATTCTCAGAGATATCCTCAACCAACTTCAGCGCGGCGACATGCCTCCCGCCGATAAGGGCGTCGAGCAACCATCTCATGCGGAAGTCAGGCGAGTCACTTCCTGGCTAACGAACCTGCTTCTCTCCTTAGAGGATTACGACAGCTCCGGGCAAACCGTCCTGCGACGTATGAACCGCAGCGAATACCGCAACACCATGCGCGACCTACTCTCGCTCGAGCATCTGACCGTTGATCCTACTGAAAACTTTCCTGCCGACGAATCCCATGATGGTTTCACAAACCTCGGGGAAAGCCTAAACCTAAGCGATGCTCACCTAGCTCAATATCTGTCTGCCGCGGACGAGTACCTCGAGATGGCTCTACATTTCGGGGAAATACCCGCTTCGCGAAAATTCAATGTTACGGCGGAAGACTGGGGTTACCAAAATCCCAATAATGTAACCCCGTGGAT
>CAXGVD010000117.1:0-7413 GCA_964012695.1 uncultured Opitutia bacterium | reverse complement strand
AGGAAAACACCGGCTGCTCGCAACAAGGACGCTCGTTGCCGAGGTCCACCACGTGGCGCTTGTAGAGAAACGTTCCCATAAGCACGCGTAGGACGTCCGGAGCCGTACGACGGATTTCCTCGTAGAGGGCGGCGCTGCTCACCAATTCGTTTACTCCGCCGCGTTTCGCTTGCCGTAGGCAGAGGAATCCGATCTGGTCGCACCTGTCGGTGTGGAAGCTCAGGCCCTTGTTGCTGTTGGGACCGCGGGTTCTCGGGTCGTGCCGAGCGTAGCCTTCGTTGCGCACGCTGAAGATCAAGTTTCCCTCCGCGTTTTGGGAAACGGGTGTTCCGATGGCTCGGGCCAAGGCGAGAAACATCACCTTGGCCTGCTTCTCGCTCCAATCTGCGATTTCCAAACCTCGAACAAGCGCCACGCCCACGCCTTCTTCCAAAACCTCGCGGATGTGAGCCAGCTTGCTCGTCAGCTTTTCAGACAACGAATGAACACTTTCACCGGAAGCCTTTTCGGTCTGGGTGGCGAGAGCCCGCAGTTCCCTTTGCTGGCTCTTCTCCCAGCTCAAAACCCACGCGCTTTCAGACTTCCGCAGCTCCGCAGCCTTCCATGCAAAGGGCTTTCCGTCCAGGGAGGGTGTTGCGAGTCGCTTCATTGCGTAGCCACTATTCTTGCGCATCTTCGGAATCGGCCAAGGGGAAAAATCGGAAGGCCCGAATGATGCTTGCGCTAGGAGCCATTGCGGCGCGACAATGAGTTCGTGAGCGAAGATTGTTTCACGAAGGAGCGGGCTTCCGCAATCCTACGCCTACTCGACGACGAGTCGGAGGTTGTGCGGCGTTCCGTGGCGCGGGAGCTGGAGCGCCATCCCAAGGAGGGAGAGATCTTTCTGCGAAAAGTTTCGGAAGGGGAGGACGAGGGGCTCGCAATGTCGGCTCGCGCCCTGTTGGAGCATTTGGGTTGGGTAGACGGCGTGAAGCCGTTTCTTCAGTTCATCCGTTCGCTCAAGTATGAACTGGAGACGGGTTGGTTGTTACTGGATCGGGTCGCGTACCCGACCCTCGATGTCTCCGGGACGCTGGCCTTTCTGGACGAGGTCGCAAGGCGTTGCGGGGAATTGCTCACCCCGCCCAACAGTGCCCGAGAGCGCTGCATGATCATGAATCGGGTGATTTTTCACGAGTACGGGTTTCATGGAGCAACCAAGGACTTCGCCGATCCCGAAAACAGTTTTCTTCACAAGGTCGTCGAACGGCGCCGAGGCCTTCCCATTACTCTCTCCGCCATTTACTTGTTGGTCGCGCGGCGAATGGAGTTCGAGTTGGAGCCCATCGGCTTACCCGGACGCTTCATGGTCGGGTACTTTGGAGACGAACGGCCTTTTTACGTAGACGCCTGGAGCGGCGGGCGTATTCGCGAGGTCGGCGAGCTGGAAGCTTTTCTTAATTTGGAGGGAGTGCCTGCGGAGGAATGCTCGGGAGCTCTGTTGCCAGTTACCTCTGCGGAGACCTTGATCCGGGCCTGTCGTAACCTGACGTTTCAGTACAAGGAAGCGGGAGACACGGCGAACGCTAAGCTCTTCCGAAGTTTCGTCAGGGAGTTTCAAGACGTCCTGCGTCGCGAGGCCAATGCCTGAATCCGTCTTGCTTTCCGAGGGGTTGGACGCCGTGTCCTTGCCCGGCGTCCCGTTGGCCGTTCTGGGCTATCCCGTCAAGCACTCCATCAGCCCTGCCATTCACAACGCGGCCCTTGCCGAAATGGCAAAGACGGACCCCGCCTTCGGCCAATGGCTTTACCACCGTGTGGAAGTGCCCGCAGAGCGCCTTCCCGAGGTCCTCCCCAAGCTCCGCCACGCTGGCTTCCACGGTCTGAATCTGACGATTCCGCACAAGGTCCAAGCGATGGGTCTCGTGGAAAATCTTTCATCCGAGGCCGAGCGCATCGGAGCCGTGAACACCTTGATTGCTTCTCCTGAGACTTCCGGTTGGAACGGAGACAACACCGATGGACACGGCTTTGAGCAAGCCGTCCGACGAGACCTTGGGGTGGAACTCGGCTCTTCTCGAGTGATTCTTCTTGGAGCGGGAGGTGCCGCCCGGGCCGCCGCCGCTCGTTGCATGCTCGCCGATTGCCCCGAGGTCCACATCGGCAACCGTAGTCCCGAACGCCTCGACGAACTGCTCGCCCTCCTTCCCGTCTCTCCCTCGGGGCGACGAGCGACGGGTTTTGTTTTCTCCAGCCCGCCCGAAGACTTGCCCAAGGGAGAAGACGTTCTAATTGTCAATGCCACCTCCCTCGGACTCCGCTCCGAAGACCCCGCCCCCTTCGATCTCGCCGGCTTCTCCGCCGATGCTAAGCTCTACGACATGATTTACAACCCGCCCGAGACCGATCTCTTGCGCGAGGCCCGAGACCGAGGCATGGAGGCTGCCAACGGACTTTCCATGCTCGTGCTTCAGGCTGCTCGTTCCCTTGAGGTGTGGACGCAGGCTGAAGTTCCCGTCGAGACCATGTTTGCGGCGGCCGAAGAAGCCCTTTCGCAATTATGGACGTAGTTGCCGCTGCCTCCGCCTCCTCCGAATATCTTTTCGGCTTCGGCGCCTTCCTCGTTGGTACGGTCATCGGCAGTTTTCTCAACGTCTGCGCCTACCGCATTCCGAGAGAGGAGTCAATCGTGACGCCTCGTTCCCATTGCCCCTCCTGCGGTGAACCCATCCCTTGGCGCCTTAACCTTCCTTTGCTTGGTTGGCTTCTTCTCCGTGGAAAGGCCGCCTGTTGCGGCGCCCGCATACCTTTCCGCTACTTCCTCGTGGAAGGTCTCACCGGAGCGGCCTTTGCCTACGCCTATTGGCTCTTCGGTTTCGGGCCACACCCCGAGCAAGCCTTCGCCGCCGCCCTCTTCGCCGCCCTCCTGCTGGGAGCCGCCTTTACGGACTTGGAGAGCTTCATTATTCCGGACCGCTTCAGCTCCGGCGGCGCCTTGCTCGGCCTCCTTCTAGCCGCTTCCTTTCCCGCAACCATTCTCGGTCTGGACGACGGCTTCCTGTCCTCCCACTTGGATGCCTTGTACTACTCCCTCCTCGGCCTTCTTGTCGGCTCCGGGACGCTATACTGGATATCTCTTCTCGCCGAATGGATTCTGCGGCGCGACGCCTTGGGCGAGGGCGACGTCAAACTCCTCGGCTGCATCGGCGCCTTCTGCGGTTGGCAAGGTGCCCTCTTTGCCATTTTCGGCGGCGCCTTAGTGGGCACGCTCGTCATCCTGCCCTTGATGTTGATCCAAAGCCTTCGAAGCGGCGGGGAAGAACCGTTGAGGGATGAGCAGGCCGAGGACGCCGTCTCCGCCCTCGGGTGGGGGGTGGAAATTCCCTTTGGCCCTTTCCTTGCTACTGCTGCGCTTCTCTACCTCTTCGGGCTGAGCGAATACGTGGATGCCTGGTTCGACAACCTCCGCTACACGCTTTCGCGTCTCCACTGAAAAAATGCTGCTCCTGGCCAACCCCAGGGGAAGCTGTGGCGCCGGACTCCTCGATGCGGCTCAATTATATTCGGTTGAGCATCTTGCGGGCTATGCGTTCGCGTGGTTGGCTTGCCGTACCCACGAGAGTTCAATTCACGAAATTCCTCTCGAATAAGGCAGCTTATTCACGTGGCGGGGAGCCGGTTCGGAGACTTTTTCGTACGCCCTAACCTATCAAGGCCGCGCCGACTAAATTACCCCGTTGAGGGTGTTGGCGACTCGTTCGAGGGTTTCCTCGGTTTCGTTCAGGCGTCGTTTCGCGGCCTCTTCGGTTTCTTCGCCGAAGAGGATGCCCCAGCCGGGGAGTTCGATCCATGCCTCGCGGGGCAGGGGTGAGATGTTTTCGATGCCTGAAATCCCGGCGGAGCGTGTGAGGACGTCGCCGAGTTGGGTGGCGGCGGCCAGTTCGGGGTGGTTGGGGGCGCCGGCGGGGTCGTTATGCCACTGGGCGGCCTCCACGATTTCCCTAGAGATGTGGTGGTTCCAAAGGTAGAAGGCCCCCATTTTGGCGTGGTCCCAGCCGAGGACGGAACGTTCGGCGGCGCAGGCTTCGGCTGAGTCCGCGTAGGAATGCCCGCACAGTTTGGCGAATTCCTCGGGGAAGCAAATGGCGGATATGATTTTGCCTAGGTTGTGGACGAGGCCGGCCACGTAGTCGCTCTCGTCCTTCCAGCGTATACCGGCGGAGGAGAGTAGTTCTCGGGTCAGGATCGCGGTGCCGATGCTGTGCTTCCAGAAGTCCACCCACTCGACATGGCGGGCGGTCTTGCCGAGTTCCACCACGTCCTCTATTACGGGTGTGGCGATGATCAGTTCGCTTATGCGGTTGAGGCCGAGGTAGAGAGATGCTTCCTCCACGCCCGTAAGTTGCTTCTCCTCGGCACTGCCGAAGAAGATGGAATTCACGAGGTCGAGGACCCGGGCGGTGAGAGAGGGGTCCAGACGGATGACCTCCGCGATTTGGGCCACGAAACTATCCTCCGAGTTGAGGAGGGAGCTGAGAGTCTGGTTGATGCTTCGGAGGGAGGCCAGCTTGGGGCACTGGTTCACTCGGTCTATGACCAGAAAGTCAGAAATGGGCGGGGCGGACTCGCCCGATACGGCGGGCCGAATGGCTTCGGGCTCGTCGTCGGGGCTCATGGGCTAAGCCGTGGTTCAGCCCTTGAGCAGGACCTCTCCGGGGTGGTTGGTGTCCAGACCTTTGTCGAGGAAGTGGGAGAGGGCGAGGAAGTCGCCGGCCGCGGTGGAAGCTTCGGAATGGGGGTCGAGACGGAGGCTTTGCCCGTTGCCGGCGGTGAGTACGAGGGATCCGTCCGCGGAGCGTCCAAGGCGCAGGGAGGAGTCGGGATGTTGTGCTTGGAAGGCGGACACTTCGGGACGGGCCAGCAACTCAAACTCCAAGTTTTGCCGGACTTCCTCGGCTTGGGAGACGTTTTCGATGCCGAGGCGGCTCATCACTTCGCCCACTTCGTTCGCTCCCGCAACATTGTTTGCACGGGCTTCGGCGAGCAGGGCTCGGAAGGATTCGGGGTCGGCGGGGGCCCCGCCCTTGGAGGTGGCGGAAGATACTACGCCTTGAAGGAGGTCCTTTCCGAGAGAAACGAGGCTGCCGGCTAATATCGGGTTCATTGCGCGTGAAGTGGTTGGGTGAATTTTATTTCGCGCATCACGTAAAGCAGGTTCGGTGCCGGAAAACTCCTCCCCGCCGCTCCACCTCCGTTTCCGCTTTGCAGGTAGGGGTGCCTTAGAGGATGTGGAACCAGTTGCGCTGGACAAGCAGTTCGGCGATTTGGATGGCGTTGAGGGCAGCGCCTTTCCAGAGTTGGTCGCCCGAGACCCAGAGGGCGAGGCCGTTGTCGAGGGCGTGGTCGAGGCGAATCCTTCCTACCCCGCAGGCTTCCTTTTCGGAGTAGTCGAGAGGCATGGGATAGTGGAGGGCGTTTGGGAGGTCGTGCAGTTCGGCCCCTTCGAATTCCTTGATCGCGGATTGGGCGTCGGGGACGTTAACCGGTTCGCGGAATTCCGCATTGAGTGAGATGGAATGAGCCCGCATTACGGGGGCCCGTACACAGGTGCAGGAGACCCGGAGGTCGGGGAGGTCGAGAATCTTTCGACTTTCGTTGCGCATCTTCAGTTCTTCCTTGGTGTAGCCGTCGTCGCGAAACTCGTCGACGTGCGGGATGAGGTTGAAGGCGATTGGGTGGGCGAAGACGGAAGGTGCGGTGGACTCTCCCTCCCCGAGGATAGCCTTGGTCTGGGCTTCCAGCTCGGCGGGACCTCCTGCACCCGCGCCCGATACCGCTTGGTAGGTGGCGGCTATGACCCGCTTGAGGCCAAACCTCTTGTGCAACGGGTACAGGGCCATGAGGGCGATGGCGGTTGTGCAGTTAGGGTTGGCGATTAGGCCCTTGTGCTTGGCGGCGGCTTCTCCGTTGATTTCGGGCACGACGAGGGGTACGGAGGGGTCCATGCGGAAGGCGGAGCTGTTGTCTATCACCAGACAGTCGCTCCTGCGAGCGGCTTCCGCGAACTCCTTGGTGATGCTTCCACCCGCGCTGAAGATGGCGAAGTCGAGTCCCTTGAAGGAATCGGGGCTCGTGACCTGCACGGTTTCCATGTTGCCGCAGACGCTGTACTCGCGCCCCGCCGAACGTTCGGAAGCGAGCAAGCGGGCTTCCGCAACGGGGAATTCCCTGGCTTCGAGCAGGCGAATGAGTTCTTGACCTACGGCCCCGGTGGCGCCGACGATACCGATACGATATTTTTTCAATGGACGAAACGAGTTTGTACGAACGTTTGAGGAAGAAGTGCGTGGAGTCGGGAGTGGATTCCCTGCCCGCGGCCATGGCGGCCTCCATCCCCGAACAACGGTTGTGGTTGTTCGAGCACGGGAAAAGCTCCAAGAGCTACGTCATGTCAAGTTCTAAGCGGGAGCCGTCCTGCGTGGAAAACTCTTTGGGCACGCCGTGGGGCTTGCACGAGGTGTGCGAAAAAATCGGTGGCGATGCTCCTGTCGGCATGATCTTCAAAGGCCGTTTGCCAACGGGGCAGTGCTATTGGGAAGCTTCAGAGGAGGAGCAAAAGAGAAACCTCATCACTAGTCGCATTCTCCGCCTCCGTGGACTGGAGCCCGGCCTTAACGCGGGTGGGGATCGCGATACCTACGCTCGCTACGTCTATGCCCACGGCACGAACCACGAGAATAAGCTAGGCTCTCCCGCCAGTTCGGGTTGTCTTCAACTGAGCAACGCGGATGTGGTGGACTTGTTCGAGCGCGTTCCTGAAGGTTGCCCGCTTCTTATCCTCCGGGAGTAGCGGTCTCGAGCGAACTCATCGCCTCTAGGCACTCCGCCTGGGCTTCCGCGTTGGTAACGACCAGGCCGCGCCAGGTCTTCATCAGGTCGCTGAAGAGGGGGCGCCCCAGGCCCACGATGACCCCGGCCACCAGTAGCCAGCCGAGCCAGGCGCCGGCGGTGACCGGCGGATGGGCGAAGCAGAGGTGCATGTGGTCGGAGGCGGTGTGGGACAGGCAGTGGTCCAGGGAGGGCCAGACGGTGCCGAGCACGCCGGGCAGAAAGAACAGCCCGGTCTGGAGCACGGCCACCATGAGGGGGGCCACGGCCAGGGCGGTGAGCATCCTCGCGCGGCGCGCGGGCGCCACGCGAGCGACGCGCTCGCGGACCATCGGGTACAGCACCCAGGTGCCCAGGGCCACCACGCCCGCCAGGAGCGCGATGGAGAGGAAGAAGAGCTGCAGGAGGCCCATCACGCCGGTCATGGCTCGCCTCCCTCACGTCGGACCCGTGCGCTCACCAGCGCCTCCAGGCGCTCCAGCTGTCCGGGGCCGGCGGCCTCGGCCAGGTCGACGAAGGCGGCGAGCACGGCGTCGGGCTCGCCGG
>CAXGVD010000116.1:0-7471 GCA_964012695.1 uncultured Opitutia bacterium | reverse complement strand
CGGCCCTCTAGCATCTCGGCGATGCGGTATAGAATTTGACCTCGGTTGTAGCCGGAGCGCTCGGCCCAACCTGGGAAGGCTTTGCGGGCTGCGACGACAGCTTCCCTCAGGTCTTTGCGCGAGGAGCGGCAGAGGTGGGCGAGGAGGCGCCCATTTGGGGAGCGTGCTTCGAAGGAGCGTCCGGATTCCGTGCGGGGGAACTTTCCTCCGATATAGAGTTTGTAGGTTTTAGCGACTGGGAGTCGAGTCTGCGCGGTCATGGTGAGGAGGTTTTTCAGGTGAAGTTGAGGTAGGGTTCGAGGCCGTGGCGACCGCCTTCGCGACCGAAGCCGCTTTCCTTGTAGCCGCCAAAGGGGGAGGAGGGGGCGAACTTGTTGTAGGTGTTTGTCCAGAGCACGCCGGCTCGGATATGTTTGGCGACGTGGAAGGCCTTGGAGCCTTTGTCGGTCCAGACGCCGCCGGAGAGACCGTAGGGAGTGTTGTTGGCGATTTGGATTGCTTCGTCGGTGGTCCGGAAGGTTTGGACGGCGAGGACTGGGCCGAAGATTTCCTCTTGGACGATGCGGTGAGATTGTGTGGCGCCTAAGAAGAGAGTGGGGGGGCACCAGTTGCCGCGCTCGGGGAGGAGGCAGGGGCTTTGGTGGATGGCGGCGCCTTCCTTCTTCCCAATTTCCAGATAGCGTTTGATCTTGCGGAGTTGGGTCTTGGAGTTGATGGCCCCGACGTCCGTGTTTTTGTCGAGGGGGTCTCCTACGACGAGGGTCTTCATCCTATCCTTTAGCTTGCGGACGAGGAGGTCGGCGATGGACTCTTGGACGAGGAGACGGGAGCCTGCGCAACAGACGTGCCCTTGGTTGAAGAAAATGCCGTTGACGATGCCTTCGACAGCTTGGTCGAGGGCGGCGTCCTCGAAGACGATGTTGGCGGCTTTGCCTCCGAGTTCGAGAGTGAGGCGCTTGCCCGAGCCGGCGAGGGTCTTGCGGATGAGTTTACCCACCTCGGTGGAGCCGGTGAAGGCGACCTTGTCCACGCCGGGGTGGCGGACGAGTGCTTCTCCCGTGGAACCTGGGCCGGTGAGGACGTTCACGACGCCGGGCGGGAGGTCTGCGTCTCGCATGATTTCGGCCAGTTTGAGGGCGGTGAGAGGGGTGGTTTCGGCGGGCTTGAGGACGACGACGTTGCCCGTGGCGAGGGCGGGTGCAATTTTCCAAGCGGCCATGAGAAGAGGGAAGTTCCAGGGGATGATTTGGGAGGCGACGCCGATGGGTGCTGCTTTGCGACCGGGGAAGGCGTAGGCCAACTTGTCCGCCCAGCCTGCGTGGTAGAAGAAGTGTGCGGCGACGAGAGGGAGGTCCACGTCTCGAGATTCCCGGATGGGTTTGCCGCCGTCGAGTGATTCGCAGACGGCGAGTTCCCGGGAGCGTTCCTGTATGACGCGGGCGATGCGAAAGAGGTATTTGCCGCGTTCGGCGGTAGACGTGCGTGACCAGACGTTTTCGTAGGCTCTGCGGGCGGCGCGGACGGCTCGATCCACGTCGCTTACGTCGGCGAGGGCGACTTCGGCGAGCTTGCGTTGATTGGCGGGGTTGGTGGTGGCGAAGCGTTTACCGGAGGCGGCAGGTGAGAAGGCGCCGTCGATGAAGAGGTCGTGGCGTTTGCTCAATTTGGCGAGGGCGGGGTCTTCGGGGGCGGGGTCGTAGCTCCAGCCAGTGGCGAAGTCGAGTTCGGGCGTTTTCGGTTTCTTGGGCATGGCGACTTGGGCAAGAGGGCGGATCAATCGTTTGAGAAGTGGTCGGGAGACTGGTAGACGCCCGTTTGTTGTTTGCGGATTTGCATGAGGACGTCGTTGGCGAGGCTGCTGGCTCCGAACCTGAAGAGGTCTGGGCTAAGCCATTGGGCACCGAGGGTTTCTCGGAGCATGACGAGGTAGCGCAGAGCGGTTTTTGCGTTGGATATGCCGCCGGCAGGTTTCATTCCGGCGACTCGACCAGTGGCGAGAAAGTGGTCTCGTATGGCTTCCAGCATGACGAGGGAGACTTCCATGGTGGCGGCCGGTTGCACCTTGCCCGTGGAGGTCTTGATGAAGTCGGCCCCGGCGGAGAGGGCGAGGTTGCTCGCCTTGCGTATGTTGTCGAGGCTGTGGAGTTCGCCCGTTTCGAGGATGACTTTGAGGTGGGCGTCACCGCAGACTTCTTTGACGGCGACTATTTCGTCGTGAACGAAGCCGTAGTCGCCCGCCAGAAAACGCCCTCGGGAGATGACCATGTCGATTTCGTCGGCGCCGTCCCGGGCGGCTTGTTTGGTTTGTTGCAAGCGGGCGCGCAGGCTGTCCTGTCCGGCGGGAAAGGCTGTGGCCACGGAAGCCACGGCGATGCCCGAGCCTTCCAGTTCCCGGCATGCGACCTTGACGAGTGTGGGGTAAACGCACACGGCGGCCACGGTGGGCAGGTCCGGCAGTTCGGCGTGGAGGTGAGCGGCCTTGTAGCAGAGGCGCTGTACCTTGTCCTCGGTGTCCTTGCCCTCCAAGGTGGTTAGGTCGATCATGGAGAGGATGAGCTTCAGTGCTTGGAGCTTGGAGTCCGTCTTGATGCTTCGGGTTGCGAACCTTGCCGCGCGCTCCGCTACGCCGACGGCGTCGACGGGGGGAGAATCGGCAATGACGGTGCGCGGGTTCATTGGTGGTGGGTGTTTCTATTGGAAGCAGGTGAAAAGTTGGAACGGGAGAAAAGAGGGCGAGGGCATCGATTTCAAGCTCGATAGCTTGGTTTGTTCGGGGCTGCCGGGTAGCGGATTATTTCTTTTGCTCGGCGAGGCGGCGGGAGATGAATTGGCGGATCTTTGGGAGCTTACTTGTGGCGGCGAGCTTGAGGGCCGCGGCGGGGTTTGCGGGCACGGCGGGCTCGATGCCGTACCATAATAGGAGGGGGTAGACGGGGTCAGCGGCGAGGTCGGCGGCCTGGGCGAGGGCGCCGGCGAGCGGCCAGCGTTTGTCGAGGGGAAGTCGGCGGAGGGCGGAGGCGAGGTAGAGGCGGACGAGACCGGATTCTTCCTTGGCGGCCATCTTGGCAAGGGCGTCGGAGGCTTCCCGAGTGGGGGCGGTGCAGTCGTCTGCGAGGAGGCGAACAGCCCAGACTCGGACGTGTTCTTCTACGTGGTCCAGGAGGCGGAGCGGAGCGAAGGCGGGGTCGGAGTCGGTGGCGCCTATGGCGTGGAGGCTCCAGAGTGCCCGGAGCTTACGGGTGACGTCGGGGTTGTTTTTGAAGATGCCGGCGAGGATTTTCTTCGCGGCGGTGAGGTCTTCGCCGGCGTTGGCTCGTTCCTGCAGTAGGCGTCGGGCATGGCGGACATAGCGCTCGTTCCTCTCCAGTTGAAGTTTGGCGAGGGTTTCGTCTGGGAGGGCTGCGAGATCGAAGGGCTTGTGGGTTGTTATGCCCCAAGTGATGCGGAAGATGCGGCCTGAGGAGCGATGGACGCCGTCGTTCTCGTGGCACTCGCCGACGTCGGACCAGTCGAGGAGGTAAACCGAGCCGTCGAAACCATAGTCCAGCTCAATGCCACGGAACCAGACGTCGTTGACGGAGAGAAAGTCGGGCTCGTGTTTGCCGAGGTAGCTGGAGCCGGCGCGTTCGATGCGTTCGCAGTTCAAGCGTCGCCCGAGGAGGTTGACGGTGAAGAGCTTATGGCGATACTTGTCGGGCCAGTCGTCGCCTTGGTAAATCATTAGGCCGCAGTGGGCGTGTCCCCCGCCTTTGGCGTGGGTGGAGCCTTCCAGCTTGCGGGCCTTGCTCCATTTGAAGCCCGTGTCCCAGTGAAAGTGGTCGGCGGTCTGTTCGACGAGTTCATAGAGGTGGGGGTTGAAGTGTTGACCGTACATACGCTTGAAGTAGGCTCCGGGGACGGCGTGCCAGAGGTGGCCGATGACGGTGTTGATAAAGAAGAGTTGCCCGTGTTGGTCCCAGTCGTGCCCCCAGGAGTTGGTGGTGCCTTCGGTGACGAGTTCGAAGGTTGTGCGGGTGGGATGGTAGCGCCAGATGCAACAGCGCAGGGGCCTGCGTTCTTCGTCCGGAGTCCCAGGCTTGCCGACCTTGGATACGTCCAGGATGCCGTGGCGGCCGTAGAGCCAGCCATCCGGTCCCCACTTGAGGCCGTTCACGATGTTGTGCCGCGCCTTTCCCGTATTCCAGCCGTCGAGGAGGACGACTGGTTTGCCGTCGGGTTTGTCGTCGCGGTTTGCGTCGGGAATGAAGAGGAGGTTTGGAGCCGCCGCAACCCAGACGCCGCCGAAACCTATGGCGAGACTTGTGAGGCGCTGAAGGCCGTCGTGGAAGACGGTGCGCTTGTCGAAGCGTCCGTCGCCGTCGCCATCCTCGAGGATGACGATGCGATCCCGCAGGCCGAGGTCGAAGTTCACCTTGCGGTCGGCGTAGGTATAGCACTCGGCGACCCAGAGGCGGCCGCGGTCGTCGAAAGCCATGGCTATGGGCTGGCGCACGTCTGGTTCCGCCGCGAAGACGGTGGCTTGGAAGCCCTCGGGCAAGGTGAGGCCCGCCAAACTCTCGGCGGCTGCGGGTAGTTTCAGCTCCGTCTCCTGGGTGTCAGGGGGGGGCGGGAAGTCCTTCGCCGCAGCGAGGTGAACGATGAGGCCGAGGAGAAGGAGAGTGCGTGTCATGGGCGAGTGAAGCAGGGTTACTTCAAGGTCGAGGGCTTGGGCATGGCGTCGACGAATGGGGCTTGGGTTCGGCGGAGTTCGGAGGAGGTTTTGGCCCGGAGGGCGGCCAGGCGTTTGGCGTGGTGCGGCTTGAGGGCGAGGTTGTTGAGTTCTTCGTGGTCCTTCTCCATGTCGTAGAGTTCCTCGACTTCGCCTTCGATTAGGTTACGGACGTACTTGTAGCGGCCCTCGGCCAGCATGACGTACCACGGTACGCCAGGCCCGTGGTAAAGTCGGGGGTCGTCCTTCGATGGAATCTTGGCAGTGCCGGAGCCGTACAGCTTGCCCGTGTGGACGAGCATGGCGGGGGACTTGCGTTTGGCCTTAGGATTTTCCAGTAAGGGACTGAGGTCCTCGCCGTGCATATTCCAAGGAATGGGGAGGCCCGCTTGGGCAAAGAAGGTGGGCGGCAGGTCCACGCCGCTTACGGGGTCCTTCACCACGCGACCGGCGGTGGCTTTGGCCTTGGCCGTGGGCAGGCGGACGATGAGCGGAGCTCCTACGGTGGCGTGATACGGGCCGACCTTGGATTTGAAGCCGTGCTGTCCCCAGGCGAAACCTTGGTCCGAGGTGAAGACGATGAGGGTGTCCTCGTCCTGACCGCTTTCCTTGAGGGCTTGGAGGACTCGGCCCGCACCTTCGTCGATGGCTCGCACGCCTTCGTGGTACTGTTTGATCCAGTCCCGCAGTGGGCGTCCGGGCATGTCCTTCATTCCGACGGGTCCCAGTTCACGCACTTTTTTCTCTACGGGTATTCCGTTCTTGGGCTGCCAATGTTCCATCTTTTGGACATACTCGGGCTTGCCGGGACGAGGTGGGTAGACGTCCTTGGGCACGGGCGGGTTGGAAGCCTTATAACTGCCTTTGTGGCGGTCGGCAGGAGTGAACGGACCGTGCACGGCGCCATAGCATAGCCAGAGGTACCACGGCTTTTTCTTGTCGGTCCGTCCCTTGCCCTTGATGAACTCGACGGCCCAGTCGGAGTAGTTGTCGGTGGTGTAGCCCTTCACCATCTTTGGGGCACCGCCGTTGAATTCGGTTAGCTGGTCGTAGTAGTAATTGGGGGAATTTTCCACGTACTTTGGGCGGTTCCAAATGATTTGGAAGTCCCAGTCGCGCCCGAACCCCCCGTCTACTCCCGTGTGCCACTTGCCGATTTGAGCGGTAACGTAGCCGTGCTTGCGGAAGACCGCCGGCCAGAATGGGCATTTGTCGGCGTCGTAGGCACTTCCGGGGTATTTGCCCTTCATACGCATGGATTCCACTCCGTGCTGGTGGTGCCCCGTGAGCATGGTGGCTCGGGAAGGCATGCACCAGGTGCCGATATAGGCCCGAGAGAAGCGCACGCCGGACTTGGCAAGAGCATCAACGTTCGGTGTTTTGATGAAGTCGAAGGCGTCTTCGTAGCAACCGATTGTGCGTGTGGACTGGTCGTCCGTGTAGATGAAAAGGATGTTCGGGCGTTCCGCCGCCGACAGGACGGCCGCCGCCAATCCGAACAACGTGAGTATTAGGCTAGGTGTGCGTGTCATGATGATTATTATTTTTTCGGTCTCTTCTTGCGGCCGCCGCCTTGGCGTTCGTGGGCCTTCAGTTCGGTTTCCACGCCTAGATCGCCTTGGTCCTCCATCCAGAAGTTGAGCTTTTCTCGGAGTCGGGTGATGCGTTTGCCGTGCTCGGGCAGGTGGGCGAGGTTCTTCATTTCGAGCGGGTCGGTTTCGAGGTCGAAGAACTCGACGGCGGGACGGTGGTGGTATGCGTGGACGAGCTTTTGAGCAGTGGCATCTCCGCCTTCCGCCTTTGCTACCATGGACTTGAACTCCTTCGACTTAGTACAGGCGTTGGTGAACTTGCTCTCGTGGTTGAGGTTGAGGATGAGCTTGTAGCGCTCGTCCCGAACGGAGCGTATGGCGTAGGCGGGCGTACCGTTGATGATGCCCTTTGTGGTCATGATGCCGTAAGCGTGACTCTTGTGCTTGTTCGTCTCGCCAAGGAGCACGGGGAGGAAACTGCGTCCGTCCATTGGGGCGACGGGTTGGCCGCCGCCGACATCGACGAAGGTGGGTGTGACGTCGACGTACTCGACCATGGCGTCGGTCACGCTGCCGGGTTTCACCTTTCCGGGCCAGCGGACGACCATGGCGGACTGAAGCCCGCTTTCGTAGCAGGTCCACTTGGCGAAGGGGAAGCCGTTGCCTTGCTCGCTGACTACCATGACGAGGGTGTTCTTCCGCAGGCCGTGCTTGTCCAACAGGTTCAGGATTTGGCCCACTTGGTCGTCGTAGTAGGTGATTTCGGCGAGGTAGCGGGAAAAGGTCTCGCGCATCACGGGGGTGTCCACGAGGTACGGAGGCAGCTTTACCTTTTCGGGCGGATAGACGGAGGCGTCGCCCTTGTCCCAAGGGCTGTGCGGTTCGTTGGAGCATGCGAAAAGACAGAAGGGCTTGCCGCCGTCAGCGTTCTCGCCGAAAAGCTTATCGACGTACTTCATGTCCGGGTTCTTACCGCCGCCAAAGTTCTCGAAGGCCATAACCTCGCGCGGGCCCACATGGGTCTTGCCCGTCTGGGTGACCCGGTAGCCAAGCGGCTTGAGCTGGTGCACAACGCTTTTCACATGCGAGTACGTGCGTGTGTGGTTGGGCCAGGCTCCACTCTTCACTGGGTAGATGCCCGTGTAGATATTGTGGCGCGTGGGCGAGCACATCGGGGCGGCCTGGAAGCAGCGGGTGAACCTGATGCCCTCGGTGGCCAGCTTATCTATGT
>CAXGVD010000115.1:0-7478 GCA_964012695.1 uncultured Opitutia bacterium | reverse complement strand
AAAATGGCTTGCGGCGACAAGAAGGCCCTGGCCCGCGTCGCGATTCTTGATCCCGAGCTGACCGTCTCCCAGCCCGCCGCCGTCACAGCCTGTACGGGCGTGGACGCCCTCGCCCACGCCTTGGAGGCCGCCGTTACGAAGGACCGCAACGCTGCCTCCGCCAGACACGCTCGCCTTGCCTTCCTCCTCGTGCAGTCCAACTTGGAAACCGTGCTCTCCACGCCTGCAAACGCGGAGGCTCGTGGACAGGTTTTGCTCGGCGCCTCCCACGCCGGGGCCGCCATCGAGAACAGCATGCTCGGGGCCGCCCACTCCATGGCGAACCCGCTTACCGCTCGGCTTGGGGTCGTGCACGGGCAGGCCGTCGGCATTGCTTTGCCCGCCGTCATGCGTTTCAATGCCGAGCTTCCCGAGGTTCGTTCCATTTACGCCGGATTTGCCCGGGATGCCGGTCTCGCCGCCGCCGATTCCTCCGATGTCGAAGCCGCCTCCGCCTGCATCGCCCGGGTTGAAAACCTCCTCGTCGCCGCGGGCTTTCCCGCCACCTTGGAGGAGCACGGCTTTGCGGCCGATGAGGTTGACGGCCTCGCCGCCGAAGCCGCCGAGCAATGGACCGCCGGCTTCAACCCGCGCCCCGTCCGAGCCGGCGACTTCTCCGAACTCTACGCTTCCCTCTTCGCCGCTTCGGCTTGTGGTGCCGCCTCTTGAACGATACACTATCTAACGAAATGATTAAGATTTGCTTAAAGAATCTCGTCGTTCTTGTCTTCGCTTTGAGTTTGTCGTTCTCGGGCATGTCCCACGCCGCCGCCCAACCTCCCGGCTCAGGCAAGGACTGGCCGCAACACCGAGGTGACCCCGCCCTCCGCGGTCTCGCTTCAGGCAAGCTCGGCGACAAACTGAAACTCCTCTGGACCTACGAGACGGGCGAGTTCGTCAAGTCTTCCGCCGTGGTCGCTGACGGGCGCGTCTTCATCGGCTCCGATTCCAAGAAGGTCCACGCTGCCGATCTCAAGACGGGCAAGGAACTCTGGACCTTCGAAACCGAGATGGGTATCGAGGCCGCCCCTCTGGTAGTAGGGGATTTCGTGTACGCCGGCTCCACCGACGGCTTCCTCTACGCCCTCGGCGCCAAGGACGGCAAGCTGCGCTGGAAGTACGAGACCAACGGTGAAATCATGGGCGCCGCAAACCACGCCGTACGGCCCAATTCCAAGGACGAGGTCATCGTCGTTGGAAGCTACGATAACTTCGCCCACTGCATCGACGCGAAGACAGGCAAGTCCCTTTGGAAGTTCGAGACCAACAACTACGTTAACGGTGTTCCCGCCGTGCTGGACGGAGACAAGGTGGCCTTCGGCGGTTGCGACTCCATCCTCTACGTCGTCGGGTTGGAAGACGGAAAGCTCGTCCGCTCCGTGGAGGTGGAGGCCCCCATCGCCGCCTCCATGGCTGTATCCGACGGTATTGGCTACGTCGGCCACTTCGACAACGCCGTGATGGCCTTCGACCTCGAAACCGGCGACGCCGTCTGGACCTACCGGGCCAAGAATTTCCCCTATTACTCTTCCCCCGCCGTGACCGATAAGTTCACCCTTATCGGCGGCCGCGACAAGGGCCTGCACTGCATCGATCGCGTAACGGGTAAGGCCGCCTGGCGCTTTGGCGCCCGGGGCCGCATCGACAGCTCGCCCGTGGTCTGCGGGGACAAGGTCGTCTTCGGCTCCATGGACGGCAAGGTCCATCTCCTCTCCCTTGCCGGTGGGAAGGAAATCGCCTCTTACGAAATCGGGGAACCCGTCTCCTCCACTCCCGCCGTGGTTGACGGCAAAGTCATCGTAGGCTGCGAGGACGGTACCGTTTACGCCTTCGACACCAACCCCTGACGAGCGAGCCTCTGTGCCATGAGTCAAGACGACACCTGCGTAAACGACGCCGCCTTCGTCAAACCCGACATGGAGACCAAAGAGGACACCAAGGCGGGTAACTACTTTGTCTCGAACTACCCACCCTTCTCCTTCTGGAATGAGGAGGATGTCCCTTGCGTTGAAAGCTTGTTGGAAAGTCCCGAATCCGGCACCGCTCCCCTTGGCCTCTATTACCATGTTCCTTTCTGCCGCAAGCGCTGCCACTTCTGCTACTTCCGTGTTTACACGGATAAGAACTCCGCCGACATCCGTCGCTACCTCGCCGCAACTATGAAGGAACTCCGTCGCTACGCGGAGAAACCCTATCTTGCTGGGCGTAAGCCCAAGTACGTCTACTTCGGCGGGGGCACGCCTTCGTACCTTTCCGCCCAACAGCTCACCGAACTGACCGACGAGATGAAGGCCATTCTTCCGTGGGACGAGGCCGAGGAGGTCACCTTTGAGTGCGAGCCCGGCACCCTCTCCGAGAAGAAGCTCGAAGTCATCAAAAATTTCGGCGTCACCCGGCTCAGCCTTGGCATCGAAAACTTCAGCGACCACGTTCTCGAAATCAACGGCCGGGCCCACCGCTCCGCCGAGGTCTTCCGGGCCTACGACTACGCCCGCTCCCTCGGCTTCGACAACATAAATGTGGATCTCATCGCTGGGATGTTGGAGGAAACCGAGGAAAACTGGGCCGACAGCGTCCGCCAACTCATCGACCTCTCCCCTGACTGCGTCACCATCTACCAGATGGAAATCCCCTTCAATACGACCATCTACAAGTCGATGAAGGAGCAGGGCAAACTCAACGCTCCCGTGGCCGACTGGCCCACCAAGCGCCGCTGGGTGGACTACGCTTTCGGCGAACTTGAGGCCGTGGGCTACGTCGTCACCAGTGCCTATACCGCCGTTAAAGACCCCGAGAACACCAAATTCGTGTACCGCGACCGCCTCTGGACGGGCGCCGACATGATCTCCCTCGGCGTCGCCTCCTTCGGTCACCTCGGCGGCATCCACTACCAGAACCTCACCCACATCGACCAATACGTCGAGACCCTCGAACGAGACGATTCCCCCATCCGCCGGGCCCTTCTCACCACCGAGGAAGAACGTTTCCTGCGCGAACTCATTCTCCAGTTTAAGCTCGGCCGTGTTTCCCTCGCCTACTTCCGGGACAAATTCGGCGAAGACGTCGCCGCTCGCTTTGCCGAAATCCTCACTGACCTCCAACAAGCTGGTGACCTTGCCCGCGAGGAAGACCACCTCGTCCTTTCCCGCGACGCTCTTCTGCGAGTCGATTCCCTCCTCCACCGCTTCTTCCTCCCGCAACATCGGGACGCCCGCTACGTCTGAACGCTTCACCTTTTTTCTCCGCCACCCGTCATGGCCGAACCCGTCACCACCGCGCACCCCGACGTGCTCTACCCCCTCAGCATGTTTCGCTTGGCTCGCGGGCTTTCCAACCTTGTTTACGAAACGATTGAGCCCAACACCGTCCCTCAACCCTACGCCGGCCTTCTCGTTCATCAGGGGGACATGACTTCCCGCCTCGAAAACTTTCACGGCGGCCCCATCCACGTCCAAAAGCTTACCTCTTCCAATGACGGCAAGGCCTACTACCGCGAAGTCGTCCTGCAGACGCAGGAGGGCAAACCAGTTGAATATGGAGCCATCGAAATCACCCTCTCCAACCTCCCGGAGGAATTGCATGAAGACGTTCTCGCCGCCAAACGCCCCCTCGGAGGCATCCTTAACGACGCTCGCATCTCCTATTTAAGCTCCCCTCGGGCCTTTCTGAAGGCTCTGCCCGACGAGCCCATACGCCAAGCCCTGGGCCTCACCGAAGTCGCCGGTCGCCTGTACGGAAGAAGCAACGAAATTACCGGCTACGGAGGCGAGTCTTACGCACGCATCGTCGAAATCCTTCCTTCCGCCTGACAATTGCCCGCCGCTAATTAGCAACCCGTAAACGCCATGATTGCAACCGCACAAGAGTACGACGTCATTGTGGTCGGAGCTGGACCCGCAGGAGCCACCGCCGCAGCCATCCTCGCAAAGAAAGGACGCAAGGTTCTCGTCGTCGAAAAGGAAAAATTTCCACGCTACCATGTCGGCGAGTCCCTCATGCCCTATTGCTACTTTCCCCTCGAGCGCCTCGGACTGGTCGAAAAACTTCAGAACTCCGGTGCCCCCAAAAAGTACTGCGTCCAGTTCGTTCGCCAAAACGGCTCCGTCTCCGAACCCTTCTACTTTTTCCAACACGCAGATCACCCCTCCTCCACCACGTGGCAGGTCTGGCGGGCTGATTTCGACTCCATGATACTCGACAAAGCCCGCGAAAACGGCGCTCAAGTCATGGAAGAAACCAAGGCCAAGGCCCTCCTTAATGACGACGATGGGCGCATCTCGGGCATCCGCGTGGAAAGCAAAGATTGCGGCTCCCTTGAACTGCGTGCACCCCTCGTCATCGACGCCTCTGGGCGAGACAATTTCGCCGCCATCCGCGAACGCTGGATGAATCGTGACCCCAAGCTCAACAAAATCGCTCTCTGGACTTACTTCAAGGGTGCCGCTCGAGACCCCGGTCTCGACGAAGGCGCCACCACCGTCGCCTACTTACCCGAAAAAGGTTGGTTCTGGTACATCCCGCTTAGCGGAGATGTCGTCAGCGTCGGCATTGTTGCCGAACGCGACTACCTCTTCGACGGCTCGACCAAGGACCACGCCGAAATTTTCGCCCGGGAAGTGAAAAAAAATGCATGGATAGAGGAACACCTCGCCCCTGGCGAACGCTGCGATGAGTTCCGAGTCACTGGTGAATACTCCTACCGAAATCGATACAGCTCAGTGGACGGACTCGTCCTCGCGGGCGACGCTCTCGGCTTCCTTGATCCCGTCTTTTCCACTGGCGTATTTCTCGCCTTGCGCAGTGGCGAACTCGTGGCCGACCTTGCCCATCAAGCTCTCGCCGCCGGCGATGTCTCCGCGGCCCGCTTCATCGAGTACGGACGCTCTATGCGCCACGCCATCGAAACCATGCGCAATATCGTCTACGCCTTCTACGACGAAGGCTTCAGCTTCAAGGACCTTATCATGAAAGGTCCCGAGATGCGGGGCGACCTCACAGATTGTCTTATCGGCAATGTTGAAAACAAAAACTTCACCAAGCTTTTCGCTGCCATGTCGGACCTCGCCCGCCTCCCCGAACCTTCCCCGCACGGCCTCTCCCAAGCAGACCGCCAAGCCTCTGTTCCCGCCTCGTGAATTTAGCCTTCCTCACCCCCGGCACCGGCAACTACTATTGCGGCGTCTGTATGAGGGACAACTCCCTTGCCCGCGCTCTCATGAACGCCGGCCACGAGGTCACTATGCTTCCCACCTACCTCCCCCATTTTCTCGACGAAGAACCCGCCTCACCCGACCAGCCCATCTTCTTTGGAGGCATCAACGTATACCTCCAGCACAAGTTCGCCATCTTCCGCCACACTCCCGGCTGGCTTGACCGCGCCTTTGACTCCAAGTGGCTTCTCCGCAAGGCGGCTGACCGCAGCCACATGACCTCCGGCAAGGACCTCGGCGAAATCACCCTCTCAACCTTCCGCGGAGAAGACGGCCCGCTCGCCAAGGAAGTCCGCAAAGTCATCGACTGGTTTCGCAAGAACGGTGCCCCCGACGTCCTTCTCCTCTCCACCATCCTCCTCGCCGGCATCGGCCGTTCCCTCAAGCGTGAACTCGGCGTCCCTACTTACGGCTTCCTCCAAGGCGAAGATTCCTTCCTCGACTCCCTCCCCGCTCCCTATCGCGGTCAAGCGTGGGAACTCCTTTCTCAAGATGCCGATAAGCTCGACGGCTGCATCGCGCCTAGTCACTACTTCGGCGAGGAAATGAAGAACCGTCTCTCCCTCCCTGCGGACAAACTTTCCCCCCTCCCCAATGGTATCTCCCTCGAAGGTTACGCTCCCGCCGAAACCTCGCCACAACCTCCGGCCCTCGGCTTCCTCGCCCGCCAATGCCCCCTCAAGGGCCTCGACCTCCTTGTCGACGCCTACCTCGAAATCATGAAGCGCGGCAACTACCCCGATCTCGAACTGCGCGTCGCCGGAGGCATGACGGGAGACGATAACGCGTACGTCCATGAACAAAAGAAAAAGCTGAAGGCCGCCGGTCTCCTCGAAAAAACCTCCTTTTACCCCAACCTCGACCGTGACGAAAAACTCGCGTTCCTGCGCGACCTTACCCTCCTCTGCGTCCCCTCACGCTACCCCGAAGCCTTCGGCCTCTACGTCCTCGAAGCCCTCGCCGCCGGCATCCCCGTCGTCCTCCCAAGCGTCGGTGCCTTCCCCGAAATCATCAAAGCCACCCAAGGCGGACTCCTCTACGATCCCAAAAAACCCGAACACCTCCCCGACGCCCTCGAAGCCTCCCTCGCCAATCCCGAAAAATTGAAGCAAACCGGCCTCCGAGGCCACCAAGCCGTCAGCAAGCAGTATTCCAACCAAGCTCTAGCAAACCGCTTGGTGGAAACCTTGCGTCCCACGACCAAAGTCTTTTCCTGATCCTCATGGCCACAACCTTTTCCATGACTCGAACCGTCGAGTTCGCCGAGACTGACATGGCAGGCATCGTGCACTTCACCAACTTCTACAGATGGATGGAAGTTTGCGAGCACGAGTTCCTCCGCTCCCTCGGGCTCTCGGTGGATACCCATACCGTCGAAGGGCGCGTCGGCTGGCCTCGGGTTAAGACCTCTTGCCGCTTCAAGCGACCTTTGCGATTCGAGGACGAAGTAACCCTCACCCTCACCGTCAAGGAACTGCGGGACCGCTCAATCGTCTATGCTTTTGACTTCCACAAAACCGAAGACGGAGAAACCATCCTCGCCGCGCATGGAGAAACCATCGCCGCCTGTTGTCTCTTTGACTTCAAGACTCAAACTCTCGCCCCAATACCAATCCCCAACGAGTTCCTTGAGAAAATGACGCCCAGCGAAATCTCCTAACCATAAAGTGCGTATGCACGTGCATGGGAGATGAGTTCTATTTCGACATTCGATCAACCTTATATTGGAGCGAAGCGATTGCCCGCGTGACTAGCGGCATAGGCGGGGAACCTGTCTTTCTCACTCTTGAGTTTCCTTTCAGCGTCGACTTTCCACGCGGCTTCGCGATGCTTCTCTAATTATGCATTACATATACTTTGCTTTGCTGACCGTGGCCTGTTGGGGCATTTATGGCGTGTTCATGCATTTGGGGTCCGTCGGGATGAAGGATCCGGAGAACGGCCGTATCATGGCTTTCCTCTGGGTGGGCCTGGCCTACTTCCTTACCGCCGTGGTTGCTCCCATCATAATTCTCAAGTTTAAGGGAGGCAATGTGGCCTTCTGGACTTACCCGACGAAGGGTTGGCAGTGGTCCCTCTTCGCGGGGACGCTCGGAGCCATCGGGGCACTGGGTGTTTTGCTGGCATTTGGAGCGGCGCCAAAGCCAACTGTTGCCTACGTGCCCGTAATCATGTCCATCATCTTCGCGGGCGCGCCCATCGTGAACGCCATCGTGAGCACGACGAAGG
>CAXGVD010000114.1:0-7492 GCA_964012695.1 uncultured Opitutia bacterium | reverse complement strand
TCGCGAACGTGTTGCCAAGTACCACCCTGACAAGCTCAGTAACCTCGGCCCCAAAAGGCAGGCCGAAGCCATCGATAAACGCGAAAAGCTCGAAGCTGCGTACGAATTTATGTTGAAGAAGATAGGCAAGCGTTCTTGAAGACAAGCCTCCGCGCCCCGAAGAGAACCCGCACAAACACGAAAGAAGGAGCGTAAACATGTCCGGACACAGCAAATGGGCCACGACCAAGAGGCACAAGGCCGCCGTTGACGCCAAACGGGGCAAAATCTTCAGCGTTATCAGCAAGGAAATCATGTTGGCGGCCCGCGACGGCGGCGGAGACCCGGAGTTCAACCCCCGGCTCCGCACCCTGATCCTCAAGGGCAAGCAGTCCAACATGCCCGCCGATAATATCGACCGGGCCATCAAGAAAGGCACGGGCGAACTGGAAGGCCTCACCATCGAGGAACTGCTTTACGAAGGGTACGCCCCAGGCGGCGTGGGCCTGATCATCGAGGTGACCACCGACAACAAGAACCGCTCTGCCTCAGAAGTCCGAAGCACGCTCGGCAAGGGGGGAGGCAACCTTGCGGGCGCGGGTGCCCTTTCCTACAACTTCAAGCGCAAGGGGCAGTTCCTCATCGCAAAGGAAAAGATAGACGAAGACGCCCTGACTGAACTCGCGCTGGAGAACGACGCGGAAGACGTCGTAGTGGAAAAGGAACACTACGAAGTGCTTTGTGAAGTTGGGGAGTTCGACAAATTGACCCAAGCCCTGGATGGTGCCGGTGTGGAGCCCGATTCCTCCGAATTGGTCTACCTTCCAAACAGTCTCGTGCCTGTTACCGACGAAAGCACCGTCCGCCAAGTCCTCAAGCTTATTGACACGCTGGACGACCTCGACGACGTCAAAGCTGTGCACAGCAATTATGACGTGGACGATGCTTTGCTTGAAGCCTACGCCTTGCAAGCATAGGGCCATTCCGTTACAGCCTTTCCGGAGTCGAAAACATCACTTCCGGAGCCGAGCCCATCTGGTGCTTTACGCACTTCTCCCACCCGAAGGAAGCCCGCATGAATCCAAACAACGAACCACCCGACTACCGGAACGGCCCGGGCGAAGTAGGCGTGGTTTCACCGCAGGACTTTCGTGACGAGCGCCCCTTTCGCCTCGAACGCGGTGGCGAGCTTCCCTCAATCAACCTCCGCTACGAAACCTATGGCGAACTTGCTCCCGATAAGGGCAACGCCATCCTCATCTGCCACGCCCTCACGGGGGACCATCACTGTGCGGGAATCCATACACCAGATGAAAGAAAACCCGGCTGGTGGAATCACGCCGTGGGGCCCGGTAAGACGATAGACACGGACCGTTTTCACGTCATTTGCTCCAACTGCCTCGGCGCCTGCCAAGGTTCGACTGGTCCCACCTCTGCAAACCCCGACACTGGCAAGCCCTACGGCGTCGATTTCCCCGACCTCACCATCGCCGACATGGTGGCCGCCCAAAAACGCCTCATCGACCATCTCGGCATCGAGCACCTCTATGCCGTAATCGGGGGAAGCATGGGCGGGATGCAGGTCCTTCAGTGGGCGGTGTCCTTTCCCGAAGTGGTGGAACGGGCGGTCGTCATTGCGGCCACCACGAGGCACAACGCCCAAACCATCGCCTTCAACGAAGTGGGCCGGGCGGCGATCCAAGGCGATCCCAAGTGGAACGGCGGAGACTACCCTGCCGATGGCGGCCCCGATGTGGGCCTCGCCATCGCACGCATGATGGCCCACATCACCTACCTCTCCGACAAGGGTATGGAGCTGAAGTTCGGCCGCGCACGGCGGGAAAATATCGATGAGGAAGAGGCCCGCGAAAGCCCCTTCGGCGTGGAGTTCGAAGTGGAAAGCTACCTTCGCCACCAAGGCAAGACCTTCGTGAACCGCTTCGACGCCAACACCTACCTTCACCTCACCAAGGCCCTCGACAGGTTCGACCTCCACGACGAAGACGGCGAACTTGAAGCCTCCCTTGACCGCATCCGAGCCCGCGTCCTCACCGTGGGCTTTACTTCAGACTGGCTCTACACCCCCCGCCAAAACCGCCGCATCGCGGAAACGCTGCAACGCCTGGGGCGGGACGCCTCCTATGCTGAAATCGACCACGACTACGGCCACGATTCCTTCCTACTCCGCTCACCCGAATTTCACGGTCTTATCCGAGCCTTCCTAAGGGGAGACGCCGCTGCGGCGGACAATGAAGGCACCACCCACACCCGCAAGACAAGCAAGGGGCGAGCCTCCGCGAAGAAGGAAGCCGACTTCCGCATTATCGACGAATGGGTGGAGGAAAACGAGAGCGTTCTCGACCTCGGTTGCGGCCGCGGACTCCTCCTCCAACACCTCGCCCAAGCCAAAAACGTCCGTGTCCTTGGCGTGGATCTTGACTTCGACAAGGTGGCGGGTTGTGTGGCTCGAGGCGTGCCCGCTCACCAAGGAGACGCCCGCAAGACTCTCGCGGGCTTTCGCGACGATTCCTTCGACCGCGTCGTGCTCTCCCGCACTCTGGAGGAGCTGGATCGCCCTGGTGAAATCATCGAGGACGCTTTGCGCGTGGCACGCCGAGTGGTGGTGAGTTTCGTCAACCACGGTTACCTCGTGAACCGTCTTCACTACTTCCTCAAGGGCAACCGCATTCTAAACGATGTCTACCGCTTTCCTTGGCACGAACGCAGCCCCGCCAACCCGCTCACCCTGCGCGACTTCGAAACATTCTGCCGTGAGCGCGGCCTCCAGGCGAGCCGCCGCGTGTGTCTGGGCGGAGATTGGCGCTCCCGCTGCCGATTCCTCCCCAACCTGATGGCCGGTGTGGCCATCTACGAAGTGATACGGAGTTGACTCTCTAGCGGACGTTGTAGGGCAACACGCTGTATTTGCCCTTGTGCCAGACGAAGAGCCTGTTCAGGCCGGGGCGTAGTAGCGAGCGGACTTCCTCGGAGGAACGCACACGTCGGCCATTCACCTCCGTGATCACCACGCCTACTTTTATGGTGCCCTTCGCTCCTGAAGATTCTGCCACCACGAGTCCGCTCACGGATGCTGGCACTTGGTGACGATTTCGCAACTCTGCGTTCAGGGGGGCCAGCGTCACGCCGGGCAGGAGGACGGCGGCGGGTGTGGCGGAACTTTCCAAGTCTCCCAATGTCACCCGCACCACGGCGCGGCGGGAGTTGCGCACTACCTCCAGTGGGACATTGGCGCCGGGAGGGGTTTGGGAAATGGCGAGGCGCAGCTCGGCTCCCGAGGTAACGGGCTTGCCCGAGGCCTTGACTATGATGTCGTTCAAACGCAGGCCGGCTCTGGCGGCGGCGGAACCAGGTACGACTTCCGTGATGCGGGCCCCGCCCCCGGAAGGCTCGTTTTCAAAGCGTACGCCGAGGTAGCCGCGTCGCACGCCTCCGGTCTCCACCAAGCCTGTCATAACATTTCGGGCAATATTGGCGGGAATAGCGAAGCCGATACCGATATTTCCGCCCGAACGGGAATAAATCGCGGTGTTGATGCCCACGAGACGACCCTTGGCGTCGAGCAGGGCACCACCCGAATTGCCTTGATTGATGGCGGCATCTGTCTGGATGAAGTTTTCGTAGCCGCCTTCGTCGAGAATACCGAGGTCCGTCCGCCCCGTGGCTGACACGATGCCCATGGTGACGGTGAGGCCGACCCCGAGAGGGTTTCCAGCGGCGAACACGATGTCCCCAACGCGCAACTTGTCGCTATTCGCGATGGTCACCGAAGGTAGGGGCTCGGAGGCTTTGATTTTGAGGACGGCTACATCCGTGCTCTTGTCGAAGCCGACGATGTCGGCGGGCAATTCCCGCTTGTCGGAGAGCTTGACCGTAATTTCATCTACGGCCTTTCCCGTGCGTTGGTCAGTGACGACATGGGCGTTGGTGAGGGCGTAGCCCTCGGGAGACACGATTACGCCGGAACCCATGCCAGCGGGAATGAGTTTGGAATCACCGGAAGGAACGGGCAAGCCGCGATAGCGGCGCAGAAGCTCCTCCATCGGGTGAAGGCCGCTCCGGCCACGCACCACATGGGCGGTATATACGCCGACTACGGCGGGGGGGGCCTTGGAGAGGACGTTCGCGTAGCTGGTGACATTTGGCGCGGCGGAATTTCCTACGGGAGATTCGTCCAACCGCAAGGTGTAGCGAGAGGACCTTGCGAAACTTTCCACCCATTGAGCGAGAAAGAAAAAGGTTAAGACGAAAAAGTGTTGATAGAATCTCTTCATGGTAGAGCGTTCTTGGAAGTAAGCGTAAAAGACGGACTAGTTTGTTTAGCGCGCCTTTTCGGCGGGCGCAACCAGGAGCCCGCTCAAAACCCTTTGATTTTGAAGAGGCTGGAGATGCTGCTATCGGTGTGGGTGCGGCGAATGGCTTCCCCTAAGAGGGCAGCTACGCTAAGCTTGCGGATGGGAAGGTCTCCTGGGTCCAGCTCCACGGAATCGGTGGTGAGCAATTCGTCGAGAAAACCTTCCTTGAGGCGTTCGCGCCCGATGTCGTTGAGTACGCCGTGACTGACCACGGCCCGGACGGTGCGGGCCCCACGCTCCTTGAGTAGGCCGGCAGCGGCGCTGAGGGTGCCGGCGGTTTCGGTCATGTCGTCTATCAGGAGGATGTCGCGGCCTTCCACTTCCCCTACGAGGTTCATGGCTTCCACTGTGGCGGCTCCCGTGCGCCGCTTGGCGACGAAGCCTAGGGGGCAGCCAAGCATATCGGCGTAGGCGCTGGCCATTTTCATGCCACCCACATCGGGGGAGAAGACGGTGAGGTTGTCTGTATCCTCGTCCTTTATGGCCTCGAAGAAGACGGGGGAGGCGTAGAGGTGGTCGACGGGGATGTCGAAGAAGCCTTGAATCTGCTGGGCGTGCAGATCCATGGTGAGGATGCGGTTTGCCCCGGCGGCCACCAGCAGATTGGCCACGAGCTTGGAGGTGATTGGGACCCGGGGCTGATCCTTGCGGTCCTGCCTGGCGTAGCCGAAGAAGGGCAGGACGGCGGTGACGCGGGAGGCGGAGGCCCGCTTGGCTGCGTCGATCATGATGAGAAGCTCCATCACATTGTGGTTGGCGGGAGCGGAGGTGGACTGGACGAGAAAGACGTCGGCACCTCGGATGTTCTCGTTGTAGCGGACGAAGCTCTCGTTGTCGGGGAAGGTGGTGACGAGGGCGTCCCCCAGAGGCACGTCCAGGTACTTGCAGATTTCCTGGGCGAGAACGGGATTGGATTTCCCCGTGAAGATTTTCAAATTTGCTTCATCCATGACCATAACAAAAGGCTCTTACTCCTTCGTTTCAAGCTCGGCAAACCTTTTGAAAAGATCTGGCAGCTGCCGCTGCAAAACGGCGATTCTCTGGGCCGTCGGAAATGGTAAGGCGGGGTTTCCCTTGAGGAAGGCGCCAGGCTCCACATCCTTGGTGATACCCGCCTGGCCGGCTATCTTGGCCCCCTTCCCGACTGTTAGGTGCCCAGCGAAACCAGCTTGGCCGCCTACCATCACATCGTCCTCGAAGACGACCGACCCGCTGATTCCTACTTGGGCCACCACGAGGCAACGCTTGCCGATGGTGACATTGTGGCCGATTTGGACGAGGTTGTCGACCTTGGAGCCGGCTCCGATGCGGGTCTCGTCGAAGCGGGCTCGGTCGATGCAGGAGTTTGCCCCGATTTCCACGTCTTCCTCGATCACGACCTTACCGAGATGAGGAACTTTTTCGTGGGAGCCTTCCACTTGGTCGAAGCCGTAGCCTTCGGAGCCGATGACAACTCCGGCGTTCAGCGTCACCCTTGGCCCAATTTTGCAACGGGCGAGAATCTTTACGCCGGGGAAGAGGCGGCAATCGTCTCCAACGTCCACCTCGGCGCCGAGGTGGACGTGGGAATCGATGCGGACGTTCTCACCCACCCGAGCCTTCGCCCCGAGGTAACAGAACGGCCCCACGGAGGCGCTCGGCGCTACTGTGGCCCCTTCCTCGATGCAGGCCGAAGGATGGATACCGTGCGGAGGGGCTGGAAACAGTTTGCCCTCGATGAGCCAGCAGACGCGCGCGAGGGCGTGGGACGGGTTTTCCACCCAGACATAGGCCTGGCCTGGAGCGGGCTCGCCTTCGTAGTCGCGCGGCAGGAGAATTAGGGTGGCTTGGGATTCGGCCACTTGAGCCCGATACTTGGGGTTGCCGAGGAAGGCGAGATCGCCCTCGCGGGCCTTGTCCAATGACGCTATGCCCGAGAGGGGCGGGATGTCCGCTTCTTCGGTCCCGGAGGTTTCCGGTTCGGGCAGAACCGTGAGAATTTCTTCAAGAGTCAGCCGCAGGCGCATCACCGAGGCGGAAAGAGGTGGGTGGGGGAAAAGCTCGTCACTTGGGGGCCTTCGCGTTCAAGTGGGCGAGCACTTCCACCGTGATGTCGAATTGCGGCGCGACGTGTAAGACAACGGCGTGTCCTTCCGAGGAATTGACGACTAGGTCCAGCTTCTTGGCCGCGGCCACCACCTTCACCGCCTCGCGCACCTCCTTAAAGTGTTCCACGATCAAGTTGTTTCGCCGGGTCCTGATGGTGGATTCCGCACGCTGTTTGTACTGTAGGAAGTCGTCTTGTTTTTCCCGGGCCTTCTTAACCATTTCCTGGTAGGTGGAGCGAAGGGAAGAGGTGTCGATGTTTGGGTTCTTCATCTTCGCTTCCATTTCCTTGAGCTTGGTCACTTGGTCGTTCAACTCCTTTTGAAACAGGGCCAGTTCTTCCCTGGCCGCCTTTTCGGAGTTGAGCAATCGTTCTCTGGCTTCCTTCACCTTGTAATAGCCGTCCAGTACTTTGGACACGTTCACGACCCCGATTTTCTGGGCCATTCCGAATCCGGTGGCGCAGAAAAAAAGTGTGAGAAGGAAGGCGGAGCGAAGGAGGGAAGTTTTCATCCTGAGACGTCGAGTTGTGGCTTGTGGGACGGCGGACAATCAGAAGCGAGTGCCGCCGGAGAAGTGGAATTGAGTTGAACCCCCAGTATTTGTAGGGTCGGAAAGGGGAAAGCCGAGGTCAAACCGCAACGGCATGCCCATGACCATGATGCGGAGACCGAGGCCCCAGTTATCGTACCAATCGGAGGGGTCGAAGTCGAAATCACTGCTGTTCAGGTAGCCGGCGTCGTAAAAGACGGCGAACCGCAACGGCTCCGCAATCTTGAAGGTATACTCGGCCCCAAGGTAGGCGAAGGAGTTGCCCCCGGTCGGCTCGCCGCTTTCAAGGGGGCCGGCGTCGCGGTAGTCCCAGCCCCGCAGGCTGTAGGGGCCGCCGAGGAAGAATTTTTCGAAGAAGGGCACGTTCGCGTCGTCGCCGTCGTAACGTCCGAGGGTTCCGGCTCGAGCGACGAGGGAGAGGACCTGCTCCAAGGACTCTGTGGTTCGGATGAAGCGCGCACCGCTGAGTTCGAAGCGACCGTAATCGGCGTCGCCTCCGAAGG
>CAXGVD010000113.1:0-7516 GCA_964012695.1 uncultured Opitutia bacterium | reverse complement strand
TCACCACTCAAATGAGTTGGGTCAACTTGACTGCTTAAACATGGGCTGGACCATGTCTTCTGAGGTCCAAGCCTCCTTAGTTCTATGCTGTCGATAAGACCTACTGGCGTAGAGGGCCATCTTCTTATCTCTTGCTGTCCATGTTTCCAGCCGTCTGAGAATGTGATGAAGTGAATCGACAGCCTCCTGAGTCGACGCGTCACCGCCGAACTTCACCGGGGTGAAACGCCTCTCGCCTAAGCTTTCGGCTGTAGTCGCCGCCGATCACGTTGTACAAGGGCGGCATGACTTTTTTCCCGCGTTTCCGATTCCCGTTGGCGCTTCTCGCCGCCTGTTCGGTCCCGTTTGGCTTTCTTCTAGCCGCCGAGAAGACCCGCCCTAACGTTTTGCTCCTCTGCGTGGACGACCTTCGGCCCGAGCTGAAGTGCTTCGGCGCGGACTATGTGCACTCCCCTAACATCGACAAGCTGGCCGCCCGCGGACGTCCCTTCCGCCGCCACTACGTGCAGGCTCCCACCTGCGGCGCTTCCCGCTACACCTTGCTCACCGGACGCTACGGACCTACCCACAACGGCGCCCTCTTCATTCGGGCCGGCAAGTCCGTCCTCCCCAGCTTCCCAGGATGGTTCCGCAAGCACGGCTACGCCACCGTCTCCGTAGGCAAGGTCTCTCACCACCCCGGAGGGCGCGGCGGCCGGGATTGGGACGATGACGCCCAACCCGAAATGCCCCACTCCTGGGACAGGCATCTCCTTCCCGCCGGCCCGTGGCAACATCCGCGCGGCGCCATGCACGGCCTCGCCAACGGGGAAATCAGAAAGAACGCCAAGGACATGGACGTCTACCAAGCCTTCGACGGGCCCGACTCCGCCTACCCCGACGGCCTAATTACCGACGAAGCCCTCCGTCAACTCGAACAACTCGGCGCCGGTGCCAAGGCCTCCGACGGCAAACCCTTCTTCCTCGCTATCGGCATCATTCGGCCGCATCTCCCCTTTGGCGCCCCGCTCCGATATGTGAAGCCCTACTTGAACGCCGACCTTCCGCCCGTTCTCCATCCTCGCAAGCCGGAAGGCAAGACCACTTGGCATGGATCGGGCGAGTTCATGAAGTACAACCGCTGGAAGCGCAACCCCAACGAGGATGCCGCCTTCGCCCTCGAAGTCCGCCGACACTACGCCGGCTGCGTCACCTACGCCGACGCCCTCGTCGGTCGCATCCTAGACCGCCTCGACGCTCTCAAGTTGCGCGAAGACACCATCGTCCTCCTCTGGGGCGATCACGGCTGGCACCTCGGCGAGCACGGCATCTGGGGCAAGCACGCCCTCTTCGAGGAATCCTTGCGCTCCCCGCTCGTCATCGCCTACCCTGATATGCCTGCTCCCGGTAAGCCCGCCGACGCTGTGATCGAGACCCTGGACATCTTCCCCACCGTCTGCGAGCTGGCTGGCCTTCCCGTTCCCGACCACCTCCATGGTCAATCCCTCACCCACATCCTTAGCGATCCTACCGCCCCCGGCCATCCCGCCGTGGCCTACCGAGGCGGAGCCGAAACCATCCGCACCGACACCCATCGCCTCATCGCTCACAAGAACGGCCACCTGGAACTCTACGACCACACCACACCCGAAGCTGAAACCAAGAACCTCGCCGCCGTCCAACCCGAAAAAGCCGCTGCCCTCCTTAAACGCCTTCGGGACCGTCTCGGGAAGTGAAATGCGGTCGGGGGACTGCGTAGCTGGTCGCAGCAGACAGTCCGTGAGGAACGCGGTCTAACCAGAACGAAAGTGCTTTCCGGACCACCATGGCCTTGCTCTCCCCACGGCCCTTCCGGTTAACTGCTTGGCGAAACCGATTCGTATCCATGCAGCCATTCCATCGTGAGCTAACTCGCCGTTCTGCCCTTCGGAACCTTGGTGGCGGAATGGGAGCGCTTGCCTTCGCCAACCTCTTTCGGCAGGCGCAGGCGGCTTCCGTTCGGCCTCATTTCAAACCCAAGGCCAAGCGCATCATTCAACTGTTCATGCCGGGCGGGCCTTCTGCCGTCGATACCTTCGACTACAAGCCCGCCATCGAGAAGTACGCCGGCCAGCGCCCGGAGGCCGTGCAGTTCAAGACGCTTCGGAACACCAAGGGGGGACTGCTGAAGTCGCCTTTCGAATTCAAACGCTACGGCCGGTCCGGGAAGGCGGTGAGCAGCATCTTCCCGGAGACGGCTAAGATGGTCGACGACATCTGCTTTATCGACTCGATGTACACCGACCTGCCCGAGCACGCCTCAGGCATCTACATGATGAACATCGGCCACAACCAGGCGATTCGGCCCAGCCTCGGTTCCTGGCTCTCCTACGGGCTCGGGTCCGATGCGGACAACCTGCCGGGTTACATCGTCCTCTCCCCTGGAAAAGGCCCTCGTGGCGAGCAGAGCGTGTGGTCGAACTCCTTTCTTCCCGGCAGGCATGCCGGTTGCATGATCGACCTGAACGGTCTCCGGCCCGGCAAGGCGATTGCGAATTTGGAAAGCCGCGGCCTTTCCCTCGAAGAGCAACGCGAACAAACCAACCTGATTACGAAACTGAACCGGATGCACCTCGACCGCCGCGAATGCGACCAGCAACTGGAGGCGAGCATAGCCTCGATGGAACTCGCGTTCCGAATGCAGACCGCTGTGCCTGAGGCCTTCGACGTCAATGCCGAGACCGAAGCCACCCGCAAGCTCTACGGCGACAAGTATTTCGGCAAGGGTTGCCTGCTGGCCAGGCGGTTGGTGGAGCGCGGTGTGCGGATGGTCACCGTCAACGGCGGTGCGGGCATTGCATGGGACAGCCACGGGCGCATCCGCGACCACGAACGTCTGGCCGCGGACGTAGACCAAGGAATCGCCGGTCTTCTGAGGGACTTGAAGTCCCGAGGCATGTTGGAGGACACGCTGGTGGTATGGGGCGGTGAGTTCGGCCGAGCCCCCACGGCGGAGGGTTCCGAGGGCCGTGACCACAACCACTACGGCTTTACCGTCTGGATGGCGGGCGGCGGCGTGAAATCAGGCTTCACCTACGGGGAAAAGGATGAATTCGGCTGTCGGGCGGTCGAGAACCGCGTCCATGTCCACGACCTCCACGCCACCATCCTCCACCTCGTGGGCCTGGATCACACGAAACTGACCTACAGGTACAGCGGCCGAGACTATCGCCTCACGGATGTCTACGGAAACGTGCTCCACGACGTCCTTGCCTGAACATGATTCTGCGCCCGACAATTCTCCTCGGGATGTTAATGCCCGTTCTGTGCGAGGCCTTGGAACCAACGGCTGAGCAGGCGGACTTTTTCGAAACCCGCATCCGGCCCTCGTTGGCTGAGCATTGCTACGGCTGTCACAGTGAGGACGCCGAGCGACTCAAGGGCGGACTGAAGCTGGACAGTCTGGCGGGGCTCCTGCGAGGTGGCGACCTGGGCCCGGCACTCGACCTCGACAAACCGGAAGCGAGCCTGCTGCTGGAGGCGATTGGTTGGAAGACGCGTGACTTGCAAATGCCTCCCAAGGCGCCCTTGTCCGAGAGGGTCCGAATGGATTTCGAAAAGTGGGTCGGAATGGGCGCTCCCTGGCCTGGCAGCCCCGAGCCAGCGAAGAACATGACGGCGGAGGGCGGATACGATTACGCCGCAGCCCGCAACCATTGGGCGTTCAGGCCCGTGCGGAAACCGGATGTTCCGGCAGAAGGTAAGGGACGGGAGATCGATTGGTTCGTTCGTCGGGAATTGGCGAAGCACACTCTTTCCACTTCGGGCGAAGCGCCGAAGCATACCCTTATCCGACGCGCCTACCTGACGATGATCGGGTTGCCACCGACACCAGAAGAATTGGCAGAGTTCGTCGATGGGCGAGTCTCTTGGGACGAGGTCGTCGAACGCTTACTGAACTCCCCACACTACGGGGCGCTTTGGGGGCGGCATTGGTTGGACGTGGCGAGATTCGCTGACGGCTACGGCGGCTTTCTCGATGGTGGAAAGTTTGATCAGGCATGGCGCTACCGAGACTGGGTCATGACCGCCCTTAACGAGGACATGCCCTACGACCGATTCCTCAAACTGCAACTAGCTGGTGACGTGCTGGAGCCAGACGAACACGCCCTTGCCACCGGCTTTCTCGCCCTAGGGCCTCAATACCGAGGCGACGGCGGTGACGCCCTTAGCAACGCAATCGCCAAATCTGAGACCTTGGACGATCGTGTGGACACCGTTGGGCGGGGGCTCCTTGGCCTTACCATGGCCTGCGCCCGTTGCCACGATCACAAGTTCGACCCGATTCCCACGATGGACTACTACTCGATTGCGGGGATTTTTCAGAACACTGGCGTCGGAGACCATCCGTTGGTCCCGCAGGCTGAAATCGATGCTTGGAACGCCGCCATCAAGGCCATTGGCGAATACAGGAAGGAAACGGACGAGAGGCTCAGGAAGTTGGGAGACGAACTCGTTGATCGGGAACTGGACCGTCTACCCGAATACGCCCTTACCGCATTGGCCTACGCGAAGCTGGAACCCAAGCCCCAGAACCTTCGCGACTGGGCTCGTGAGCAGGGACTGGTCGGCACTATTTTCCAGTACGCCCAACCTTTCTTCGCGGGGCCGAAGAACAGCTCGAAACTCCCGCAGGCAGATGCTTGGTTTCAGAAGCGGACCACCGAATCCCTGGCCGACCTGAAGCGGTTTTTGATCGAAAACCCCGAGGACGGGAAACGAAAGGAGTTCACTAACCGAATCTTTCGTCACGACCGTAACCAAGTGCTCGAAGACCTCCCGGCCGAAGTCGCCGAAGCCATTAAGGCCAGGCGCGAGAAACACAAGAAGATGGAGGCCGGAAAGCCTGAGAAATACCCCTTCGCTCACGCCCTGCGAGAGGCCGGACGCGGCAACATGAAGGTGGCGATTCGCGGAAACCTCCTCAAGCCGGGAAAGGAGGCACCCCGTCGTTTCCTTCGAATACTCGACGAAGAGCAAGCCCCGTTCACCGATGGCAGCGGGCGCCGGGAGCTGGCCGCAGCCGTCGCCGACCCCGCGAACCCGCTGACCGCCCGGGTCTTCGTCAACCGTGTGTGGGGTTGGCATTTCGGGCACGGACTCGTTCGCACGCCTAGCAATTTCGGCCTTCTCGGCGAAGCTCCGTCCCATCCGCAGTTGCTCGACTGGCTGGCGGCGAGCTTCGTCGAAAACGGCTGGTCCCTCAAAAACCTCCACCGAACGATCCTGAAGTCCGAGACTTGGCGCCAAAGTTCACAGTTCGCCGAAGCCGGCTTTAAGGTCGATGGGGACAATCGCCTGCTCTGGCGTATGAACCCCCGCAAACTGACCGCCGAGGTCTGGCGCGATTCCGCCTTGTTCGCCAGCGGCGAACTCGATCCCACGCTCGGTGGCAAGCCCTTCGCCGATCCCGCCGCCGACCTTCGCCGTACCATCCACTCTCGGGCCAGCCGCAACGGCGATCAGTTCAAGACGGACCTCTTCCTTCGTCTTTTCGACTTTCCCGTCCCTCGGGCAAGCGTGGCCAAGCGTAATCCGACGATTACGCCGCAGCAGTCGCTCTTTCTGCTCAACAACGAGTTCGTCGGGAATCGGGCGGAAGCGTTGGCCGCCAGGATTAAGGACAGGAAGGAGCCCGTGCGTTTTCTTTATCAGGTTCTGTTCTCACGCGAACCGGAGCCGGCCGAACTGGAGGTGGGGCTTCAGTTTCTTTCTGGTGGCGACCCCGCGAAGACTCGGCGCTATGCCCACGCCCTGCTTGCTTCCAACGAGTTCATGTTCTTGGAGTGACGGCGAGCGGCGAGTATTCCGCCCTCACCGCTGCACCTGCGGCGTCCTTCACAAATCCACCCGCCGAGGGCGGGTCCGGGTTGTAACGGGTAAGCGATTCCGATAACCTTAAATTCTTTGAAGTTTTTTTTGGACATCTTGCGCGTCGTTCTGCTGGCCAGCGGGTTGGGAGCAATGGGGAATCTGTGGTCCTTGACGGGGGCGGCTCCGGCTCCTGCGCCCAAGCTGTCAGAGTTTCGTGCGAATGTGGAGCCTTCGCTGAAGGCTGTCTGTGTGGGATGTCACGGTCCGGAGAAGCAAAAGGGCAAGTTTCGGCTCGATACGCTAGACCCCGACCTATTGAAGGGGCCCGATGCGGATCGGTGGCTCGAAGTGTTTGATGTCGTCAGCAATTCTGAGATGCCGCCTGAGGATGCTGAGATTAAGTTAACGGACGCCGATCGGAGCGCCGTGGTCGATTGGCTAGCCGGTGAGATCCAGCGGGCCTCTCGCCTCTCTCGAGACGCCAAGGGACGGTCCTCCTTCCGCCGCCTGACCCGCTACGAATACGACTACGCCTTGCAGGACTTATTGGGCCTGAATCATCCGCTCGCAGGGAGCTTGCCGCCGGAGACCGCGTCCGAAGAAGGATTCAAGAACAGTTCCGAGCTGCTGCAAATGTCTCCCATGCAGTTTCAGGCCTATCGTTCAATCGGCCTTAAAGCCCTCCGCCGGGCCATCGTCGTCGGTGAGCGGCCCAAAGCCGTGAAGTACGTTTTGCCTTTGGTGGATTTGTTCGAGCAGACAACGGCCAAACAGAAAGCCAAGGTTTTCTCGATGGACGACGAAAGTTACTCCAGGCACCGGAATCGCCCCCACTTACTGAACCGCGAGACGGGTATGGGCGTTCCGTATTCAGGAGGTATGTTCGCGCCAATCCCCGACTCGGATGCGTACAAGACTCAGCCGTCCGCGGTGGTCTATATGGAGCTTCCCCGCAACCACGAATGGAAGGTTGGGCTGGACCGGTTTCTTCCCGACGAGGGAACGATGCGCGTCAGCATCCGGGCGGCGCGATCGAATGCGGAGGCGAAGGGTGACGTTTGCCTCCGCTTGGGTTTCAGCGCCCACACCAGCAACAACGCAAATTTCTCAAACGTGATTAGCCGCCGGGACATTCTTGTAGATGCTCCTGCGGACAAGCCGGAATTCGTTCACTTCGATGTCCAATTGAGTGACATTCAGCGCAATCCTTTCCGTAATTTGGATACTGCCTTCCCGCGCCGGGACGAGTTCCTACACATCAAGAATGTGTCCTTGGAGGAGGGGCTGCGGGTTCAGTTCGACCATGTTGAAATCACCGCCCCTCACTACGAGCAATGGCCGCCGAAAACCCACAAGGCCATCTTCTTCGAAAGTGAAAACCGAGAGGACGAAGCACTGTATGCCTCGGAGGTGTTGGAGCGGTTCATGGAGCGGGCGTGGTGTCGCCCGGTTACCACCAAGGAGGTTGATCGTTTCTTGGACCTGTTTGCGGAGTACCGCCCGCAGTTCGAGACTTTGGAAGAGGCCATGCCCGAAGCGCTGGCCACCGTTCTGGCCCATCCCGAGTTTCTGTACCTTACCCGGCGGGTGACCGAGGATGCCGCGGAGGCGCCGAAGGAGCGGGTAAGCGACTCGTCGCTGGCTCGTCGCCTCGCCGTATTCCTCTGGGCGAGCCTTCCGGACG
>CAXGVD010000112.1:0-7535 GCA_964012695.1 uncultured Opitutia bacterium | reverse complement strand
AGAGCCATTTCTGATTCTGGCTCACTGAAAGATGGCCCATCCGGAAGTTTCACCCTGTGTCCACCACTCTCTAGGATTCCCAAATTGATCATGTGATGGCCTATCTGAAAGGAGGGGCGACCGGGAGTTAGCTTGGGCTTTTCAAATTTATAGCGTAAGTGCATGACAAACTTTTCTGGAATTCGGTTGATGTGTGCCACCGGTTCCAGGCCCAAATGGTGATCCCGTTTGAGGGTCTTCATCGCTTCCTCCTTGGATTTGAAAAGGGGTTCAACGATCAATTTGCCATCTTCTATTTTCTTGCCCTTGGGTTGCCCCCAAAATTCGCGGTTCAATTCCCCATCGAAATCATCGGAGTACACGAGAGTACCCGTTTCAAAGAGGTCGGATTCAAGCTTGGAGGTTCCTGAGCCGAACCCGGGAGATGCCGCGGTAAAGAAGACAATGATTGGCAACGCTACTTTCATGAGATTTTGGTTGTTTGTCACTAGATTAGGAAACTTCATTTAGTCCGAAACGATTCGCTCAGCACCAGCGCCACGATCAGGTCCTGAAAGCCATTGCCGTCTTCCCGCACCTCTTTCACCAAGCGCTCCACTTCGCGGCGGTCGCCGAAGCCGAGGTCCCGACCGGTGGCGTAAACAAGCAGTTTCTCAGCGAGGCATTGGCCGAAGATGTCGATGTTCTTGACAAGGTAGTGCTTCAGGTCGGTCACGTCATTGATTCGGGTGCCGTCCTTCATAGTTCCAGTGGCATCAACCGGCAAGCCGTCCTTGCGCAAGACCTTGTCGCCGACCTTTTCGTAGACGGGATAGAAGTCACGCCAACGCCCGACGGGATCGAAGTTTTCAAGAGCAAAGCCCGGAGGGTCGATTTTCTTATGGCAGCCGGCGCAGTTCGCATCGGCGTTGTGTTTGCGCAAGAGTTCGCGAATCGACTTGGAGCCGCTTGTATCGGGTTCCACCGCCGGTACATCCGAGGGAGGTTCGGGGACGGGGTCGCCAAAAATATTCTCGAGCAGCCAGGCACCACGGAGAACGGGTTGGGTGTCGACGCCGTTGGCGGTGGCCATCATGACGCTGGCCTGGCCAAGGATTCCACCATGGCGGCCCCCTCGCTTGATGCTGACGCGGGCCATTTTTTCCGAGTTTGAAAACGGAATGCCGTAAAGCCTCGCGTTGCGTTTGTTGAGGTAGGTGAAGGCTGGATCGATGAAGGTCTCGATAGGATGATTCTTACGTAGGATCTCGGCGACGAAGAGTTCCGTTTCCGCGATGATAGCAGCGAGGTCCTTGTCGTTCCAGTTGATCAGTCGGGTGTCGGGCATGATGTCCTGCAACGAACGAAGGTCGAGCCATTGGCCGGTGAAAGAGGAGAGAAAGTTCTTAACGCTGTGTTGCTTGAGGAGGCGGCGAGTCTGGGCCTCGAGTTGGGTCGGATCGGAAAGCTTGCCAGCGGCGGCGGCCTTCTGCAGGGAGGAGTCAGGCGGGGCGCCGGTCAGGAAGAAGGAGAGCCTTGCGGCGAGATCATGGTCATCGAGTTCGCCCTGCCGATGGCCTCGGTACAAGAAGTTTGGGGAGCAGAGCAAGGCCCGGAGGGCTAGATGAATGCCATCTTCGAAGCGATGGCCGGCAGCCTGGTGTTCCAGTGCGAGGACAACATATTTCTCGATCTGGGCACGGGACGCAGGACGGCGGAAGGCGGTATCTACAAGCGGACGAAGAATGGCCTCCGCATACACATGGTCGTCGCGGCCTTTACGTTCGCCAAGGAAGCGGGCGGCGATCTTCCGCTGTTCGACCTCTTCGAAGTCCTCGATCAGCCGGATCGGTCCGTTTACGGTCATCCGGTGCACGTCGATGCCTGGCCCCTTCTCAAAGAGGTAGCAGCACATCGTCTCGACGAGGTTGACCGGCCGGCGAGCCATCGTCTGTGCGAATTTCTTGATTTCAGGGGCTTCGGGATCGAATGCCGTCAGGTCAAGATCGCCCTGTTGGCGGATCGCTTCGATCCGTTCGAGCCAGCTCCATCCGCGGTCACTGCGCCGGTAGCCGGCCTTCATCCAGGCGGCGCCCAGTTCGTGATCGTCCCGGAACAAGTCGATTAACTGTTCGGAGACTCGGGCGACATGCTTGGTTCGGCTTGGGCCCTGGTCGCTGCTTAGTGGCGCGTTCTCGTAGTGAATTACGATGGTTTCACCACGTTGCAGTTCGACTTCGGCCTCGAACGAGGAGAGCTTCTTCCCTGCGACTGTGAACTCGGCCAGCTTGGGCAACTGACTGGCACGGGCGAAGTTGTTGCCATCGGCTGGACGCGAGAGCAGGTGCACCTCCGGCAGATGACCATCGGCGGGCTTGTAGTAGGAGAGGTCGATCTTGACACGGTAGACGCCGGCGACCCTCGCTTCAAAGCGGTTGGGCCAAACCGAACCGCGGGCGAGCGGATCGCTGGAGGTGACCATACGGAGCACCCCATCCACGACATGGCCTGTGGTGAAGTTCAGGGTGAAATCTCCTGGAAGGATCATGACGGTCTCCTTCTTAATTTTGCGCCGAGCTACGGGTGGGGGCAGCACGCTGTCGGCCGCTGACGTGGCAATCTCGAGATACTGGGCCATGAGCGGAGGGGAAAGGACGAGATCTCCACCATGGTTGTCGAAGCCGTGGGACGGAGGGTCCGAGGGAAAACTCTGCGGCACGGCAAACGGAACCTTGAGCAGGTCAGAGACCGAATTTTCGTACTCCTCCTTACTGAGGCGGCGCAGGATGGTGCCGCCGGGCTTGTCGTTCTCCAGCAGTACGCGCCCAAGCCAGTCGGCAACGGCACTGGCCTCTTCACCGGAGGGCTGCTTCTTGTCTTCCGGCGGCATCTCCCCATGTTCAAGCATTTCCAAAGCCTTGCTCCAAGTGACGGCAGCGTGAGGATCGCCCCAGTCAATCCTATCAAAGTCGAGATTGACCTCGCCTTTCTTCGACTGCTCGTCGTGACAGTCGAGACAGTACTTGACGAGAAAGGCTTCTACCTGCTCAGGCAACTTGCTCACCTCGGCCGAGGCGGTGGCCGCACCGAAAAGCAGGGGCAGCGCTAGGAGGCAGGCCTTCATCTGTTCGGGGACTAGAGCAGGTAGTCGTTCATGTTCCGCGATGCCTTCACGAAACGTTCCTGCTCCAAGCCCATCGACTCCATGATAGTCAGGAAAAGATCACCTAGCAACGGAGTGGCTCCGCTCTCCTTGTCGCGGTCAATGGCGTGGTGGGCGCCATGGCGGTATCCGCCCCCTGCAAGCAGCGCAGGCAGACGGCTGTTGTTGTGCGTGTTGGCGTCCCCCATCCCGCTGCCGTAGAACACGGCGGTGGTGTCAAGAAGAGGACGGCCTTCGAGATCCTTCTTCTCGTTGAGGCGACGGAGGAACCGGCCGAAGTTCGTGACCTGCTCTTTGCCGACTTGGTTGAATTCGGCCACCTTATACGGATCGTTGCCGTGATGTGAAAGGCCATGGTATCCTGCGCTGAGCTTTTCGCCGTCGATGGTGAAGACCTGCCCCTGACCGGGCACGAGCATGGAAATCACGCGGGTCGAATCAGTCTCCAGCGCCAGTGCCATAAGGTCGTACATGATGGCTTCGCATTCCAAGGAGAGGTCCGGGGCGACGGGGTCGTAGGTGGGCAACTTGAAGTCCACCTTCGGGGTCGGAACCTTGAGCCACCGGCGCTGTTTCTGCACCTTCAGCTCGACGTCGCGGACGGAGGAAAAGTACTCATCAAGTTTCTCTGCATCACGGGCACTGACTTGCTTCTTGAGGGTGCGGGCTTCGTCGAGGACAAGGTCCAGCGCACTGCGGTTGGTCTCAAGAACATAGTCCATTCGCGCCTTGTCCGAATCAGAACTGAAGAGCTTGCCATAGAGTACACTGGGACGTCCGATAAAAGGCAGGGAAATGCCTTCCTCGGTAAAGCTCATGCGCCCCTCGCCGCCGGAGCCGCAAGTGACCTGAAGCGAGTCGAAGCGAGACTGGTGCCCGATCTCGCCGGCGACGATCTGGTCAAGGGAAATGCCCGGGGTACCTTTACCCGTCAGGAAGTTGCTCCAGTTCTTGTGTCCGTTGGGCGCACGGTGGTCCAGACCGGAGAAGATTGAAAAGTCCGAACGCAGGTCCTCCAAGGGCGCCAGCACAGGCGACATCCGGTAGTCCCTGCCGGTTTCCTTGGGGAACCAGCTCGGAGTGTGAAAGCCTAAGTAGGTGCCGATCGCGACGAGGCGCTTGACAGGCGCCCCAGCGACTACGGCGGACGATGTGGCGGCTGCCGAGGCAAACCGGCGGAAGCCGACGGACTCCAGTGCGGGCAAAGCGACCAGCACCCCGGTCCCGCGGAGGAAATGACGACGGTTGACAGATGGGTTCATGAGCTGAAATCAGTAGTAATGACTGTACGGATTCATCTCGAGGAGTCAACGAAGCGGACGGGGAAGTGACGCCGAGTAAATGAGGTGTTCATGTTTGGATATTCGTTGCGTTTATTGGCTGACAACTTGAATAGGAAGTTTAGGTTGTTTAATCACGGTTAGTTGGACGTCATCCACGAAGTAACCGCCCACTGGAATTGAAGTCTTGGAATTGAAACCGGCGTTGACGCCCACGGCAATGAGGGCGACCGTCGCGTCCGAATCCAGAATACAGGAGGTGGAAAAGGTGACAGCTTCATCTCCGGGCTTGAGCTTGATGGATTTTCTCCCAAGTGCCGAGGCCATCTGAACCACTCGGGGCCATGCTTCACTAATCGACTCAGGCTCGGAATTGAACAAGAAGATACGGAGAGAGGCCTTGGGTTTATGCAATTCGGAATCAGAGGGATCCGAGTCACGACGGAAACGCGCTGAGAGCTTCAGAGAATACTGCGCCTGCGACGGTTCAACCGCTAACTGTCGCCGCAAAGCAGATAGGTCGACCAACTGGAACACAGAGCAGTTGGGCTTGCCGGTGCGAGGTCTGGCTTCCCTCTGCCCGTGTTTCACATTTTCAGTCCGCAAGAATCTAAGTATCTTGTTGCCACTCGCTTCTTTGATCACTTCTGCAGGATTTCCGGACCACTCTCCAAACTGAACTGGAAATAGATTGGGCAATTCCCCTACGGCCATGGATTCGAAATCTCCGTTGGCAATTCGGAACGACTGCTCTTCTAACTTTGGGGATCCGATAGCCCAAACCATCCCCGCAACAAGCAAACCCGTTAATATTCCTGCTGCCAAACTTACCGCATTCTTCAGCGGCCAAGGAAATTGCAAACGCGCATCCTGAGGTTCTAGAGAAGAAATTGCGGTATTGGCGTCCAAATCCAAAACCAAGGTTTCATCCGCAAGTGCAGCGTGGAGCTGAGCAGCCTTGAGATAACGAGTACGTATCTCAGCATCTTCAACGATCCGGGCCGAAAGAATCCTGGCCTCATCCTCACTCGTAAGCCCATCCAAGTGTTTCTGGATGATTAAATCCCAATCCGGCACGGTCTTCATGTTAGTTCCCTTCTGGTCTGCCTTTCGATACAAAGCTTTAATTCGCGTCTTGTACGCTGGATTGACTTGTAGACCGCCTCGACGGTCCCCCTTCCCTGCTCGGCCAGCCACTGCGGACTGCGGCCTTCATGGTAGTAGCCATGAATTAGGCGGCGTTGTTTCTCCCCGAGCTTTTGCAAACAGGTGGTCAAGTGTCGCTCCACCTCGCCGACAAAACTAAGCGTCCCATCCATCTCACCCTGCAACACCGCAACTGCCTCCTCGGACAGTTGGGCGAGCCGCTTCTCACGGGCTAGAAAACGCCGTGTCTCCACCCGGGCGAAGCCCATCGCCCAGTTCAAGAAAGGCCGTTTCGGATCATACGAATCAAACTGCCGCCACAACGCCACCGCCGTTTGCTGCAGGATGTCCCGGGCATTCGACCGGTTCGGCACCACCACGAGAATCGAGCGTAACATCACCGGCTCCACCTCCAGGAGCAGGCGTGTGAACCGTTCGTGTTCGCGTGAGTTGTCCATCGTCATCTTGGCCCGACAGGCCGGTTTCCATAGCAGGTCCACACAACGGCCTTAATTTGGACAAAAAATTTCTCATCCCGGAACTTGGAAAACTTCTTATTCGGATTCCCAAATCAGCGAGGTTCGAGGACGGCGGTAACGGGGTAATGGTCGGAAGGATACCTGCCATCGTCGTTGAAATGGTCGATGGCCGCCAAGCGGGTGCGGAAATGAGGGGTATGCAAAACCCAGTCGATCCGGTTGCCCGAGCGGCGACCCGACCAAGCGCTGAAGGTGCCCTCTCCATCTTTCCGCTTGGGATGGGCCGAGCGATAGGTGTCGGTCAACTCGACAGAAGTTGAGGGATCCAATCCAACTAGCGTGCGGTAGGGTTCGCTCCCCTCGCCAGCATTAAAGTCTCCGGTGACGACAACCCGCGCCTTCGGGCCAAGTTCCCCGACGTGTCGGCGTATGATCTTCGCCCCTTCCTGGCGGGCCTGCCGCCCGCGATGATCGAAGTGCGTGTTTACGAACACCAGTTCCTTTCCTCCGTTTTGCCTGTCCCGCAGCTTGACCCAACTTGCGATGCGCGGCAGCGACGAGTCCCAACTCTTGGAGCCAGGCCGGTCAGGCGTCTTGGAAAGCCAGAATGTGTCCTTGTCGAGAACCTCGAACCGCTCCTTACGATACATCAATCCGCATTGCTCCCCGGTTTTCGAATCTTCTCCTCGACCAACTCCGTAGTAAACGAACCCGGGCAATTCCCGTTGCAAAAATTCAGCCTGGAACGGGTGCGTCTCCTGGGTGCCGAGAAGATCCGGGTCGAATCGCTTGATCGTTCGGACGACGAGACTCTTGCGCAAGTTCCAGTGGTTGGGGCCGTCGTTGGCAACTCCGAGGCGGATGTTGAAGCTCATCACCCGCAAAACGGTTGGGCCGCCCTCGCGGACGGAAGAGACTGCTGTCTCCAGTTTTCGTTTAGGGTTGGCTTGAGCGACAACGCAGCATGTTGCAGTGATCGCACAAATCAATCCAAGGGCACGGTTCTTGATCGTCTTCATATCGGTTTCTTTTTTCTTGGCTTGGGCGTCATCTCGGAGACCGGGCCGACCCGCATTCTAAAGCGGATGGGCATGAGGACATAAATTACCCTGCCGTTCTTTGATATATTTGGCTAGTCATTTCCTTTGGAATCCAAAAGTCTTGTATCTCGAATGAACGGCTTGAATACAGCTTGTTTGTGGATGCTAGTGCTTGTGGGCGCGCCCCTGCTAGCGAAGCATCTCCCGAACCCTGACTTTGAGTCCGGGGAATCCGGGGGATGGACCGTGGGCGGGCGCAAGGATGCCCGGGCGCAGGTGATTCCGGCGGGGCCGGTATTCGAACAGCTTGGCCGCTCGCGGCAGTTTCAGGGCGCCGGCGACTGGGACGGTCATCCGTTCGCCCCCCTGCTGGACCGCGCAAACAACCGGTACGTGCTGCAGATCAGCAGCGATGGCTATGTCAACGCAACCACCGAAAGCTCGGTCA
>CAXGVD010000111.1:0-7536 GCA_964012695.1 uncultured Opitutia bacterium | reverse complement strand
AGGTCGGTCAGAGCCAGCGAGCCCTTGGTGTTGGAGATGAACTCCCGCTTTTCGGCCCTGTAGGAGGAACCGTGAGGCTTCAGGTGGATCGAGTACATCGTGGCGAAGGTCCAGTCGCAGATGAATAAGGCGTCGCGGTAATGGGTGGGGAATTTCGTGTTGGTGCCCGCAATCACGCCGGTGGGGCAACCGGGGCCGACGTCGACCACCGAGCCCACGGTATCGGGGAAGTATTTTCGCCACTTCTTGGAGGTGGCTCGCCAACCGTTTTCACCACCGGAAACACCATGATTAATGCGGGTAGGGCGGTACCAGGGAGCTCCGATGTCCCATTCCATGTCGGCGTCATAGACGAAGAGCTCGCCATCCCGGTTCAAGGCGAAGTCTACGGGGTTTCGGTAACCCATGTTCAATACCTCCCGCTTCTTGCCATCCGGGCTCACCTTTAGGACCCAACCTCCCGGTGCCTTGCCGTTGCCATTGTGGCCGTAGGCGTAGTTCTGCAGGAGGTAGTCGTCCTTCCAGTTGTCCCGAATGCGCGTCTTTTGGTACTCGGGCAAACTCGTGTAATTACCTGCGATGACGTAGAGGCTCTTGCCGTCGGGGGAGACGATGATGGAGTGCGGTCCGTGCTCGCCTCCTCCGTTCATCGGAGCAATGACTTCCGTGGGGCCCAGGTCGCCGTTGTCCAGCACCTTGGCCCGGCTCAGGACGCGGTTCCCCATCATGTAGAGGTGGTCGAAGGCGTAGAGCATCCCCCACTGGGAGGATTTCACGTTCAGCTTCTTGATTTTACTTTCGTCAACGGTCTCGCCCGGCTTAGGGATCTCGACGGAGAAGGTGCCCGCTCCGCCTTGGTCAGAAACGGTCAACCGGCCCTTGCCGTCGAAGGCTATCGCAATCCAGGATCCGAATTTTCTCTTGTCCACCTGGTATAGCTTTTCCACGACGAAGCCCGGCTGAACGTTCAGACCCGTAGAGGGGTCCTCCACGGACTTTTCCAAAGGAGGCAGTTCGTAAGCGAAGGCGCTCGTTAGGGAGAGTGAAAACGCAAGGAAGGCGGTTCGCAGGCAGATCATTGTGATTCGCTGTTTGGATGGGTTTTCCGATAGTAGAAAGGTAAGGGAACTAGCACCGCTTGGGTTCGGCCTCCAGCACGTAACGTTGCGAGTGGTCTTTTCTTGCTGGTCCGGTGCGGGGTTATCTACGCAGGGGGAAGGCGTGGAAGCTAGAGAGGATTTCGCCTTCGTCGGATTTACGTATGCGGACTTGGCCTTGGCGGTCGCCGTCGGCGAGGAGGATACCATCGTGGCTGACGGCGAGGGCGACGGAGCGGGCTTCGTTGGTGGAGAGGACGCGGCGTTTGCGGTGGTCGTGCCAGTGGAAAGTGGCGAGGCGGGCTTCCCCGCTCGTGGTGGCAAGTTCCTTGTTGGCTGGCAGGAAGACGAGTCGGTAGACGGGGGCGGTATACTTGGCGTACTCGCGGGCCGTGCCGCCGTCGCTGATGCGCCAGCGCATGAGCTTGCCGTCCGCGGCCACGGTGAAGACGTCAGGAGCTTCCGGGTGGAAGCGGACGGCGTGTACGGAGGCGGAGTGGCCCGTGTAACTGGTGAGCCGTTTTTTCTCGGCGAGGTCGAAGACCTTGGCGGTGTGGTCGCGCCCGGCTGAGGCGAGTTTGGTGCCGTCGAGGCTCCAGGCGACATCGTTCACTTGGTCGGAATGGTTGGCGAAGGTGACGACTTGTTCCCATGACTTGGTATTGAAGACGTGTACGGAGCCGTCGGGCCCGCCCGTGGCGAGGTGGGAGCCGTCCGGGCTGAAGGCGGCGGCGTGGCAGGAATCGCTCGATTTGTGGAGAACTTGGATGAGCTTGCCCGAGGTGGTTTCGAGAACGCGGACTTCGCCGATCCTACCGGGGATGCCGCCGGCGACGGCGAGGAGGGAGCCGTCGGGCGAGGGAGCGATGGCGTGGATGCGCTCGGGCAGGTTTCCGATGCGGCGGAGGAGCTTGCCGCCCTTCACTTCGCGGACGAGGATTTCGCGATAGCCGCCCGCGTATAGATGTTGGCTGTCGGAGGAAAAGGCGAGAGAGACGAGAGGCGGCGGGCGCGGGTAGGTCTCGGGCGCGGGCGGGTGTTTGACGGAGGGCAAGATGGAGGCGAGAGGAGCGTTGGGGTCTTCGGCGTCGTACTTGGTGCCTTCGTCGACCCAACGCTTCAGGAGGCCGGCTTGTTTGGCGGGAAGAGGGTCGCCCTCGGGAGGCATGCGTTCTTCCTCGTCGTCGGTAGTGACTCGGTAGAGGAATTCTTCGGCGCCCGGCTTGAGGGCCCGGGCGAAGCTGTCCACGCGGTACTTGCCCTTTGCTTTGTCGGGGCCGTGGCATGACTGGCACTTGGCGATGAGGATGGGTGCGACCTCTGCCTTGAAGGAGACGGGGGCGGCGTCCACCCGCAGAACGACCGCGAGCAAGACGGCGAACGCAAGGCCGAGCAAGGCCCTCTCGCTCAAGCGGGTTTTCCTAGTGTTGGAACAGAAACTCATCTTTGTTGATCAAGGCCCAGACGAGGTCCTCGAAGGCGCGGCGTTCGTCTTCGGCTTCGTCTAGGTAGGTGAGCAGGACGTTAGTCTCCCGCGATTCGGGTTTTCGGGAGAAGGCCCGAAGGAAGAGGTCGTCGAGAATTTCCTCGCGCGGTTTCTTCTCGTTGAGGGCGCGGTGGAAGCGGTTACTCCGGTTGGTGAGCATGCGGTGAACGGTCTTGCCGTTGTAGAGTTCGAAGGCTTGTCCGAGGCTGGACTCGTCTCCTCGCTCGCATTCACAGACGGTTTGACGCTCGGGTTGTCCGAAGACCTTGAGGAACTCGATTTCGCCGATTTTGCCGCGGTCGTGCGGCTTTAGGTCGGGAGCGGGGAGTTGGGTGGCTTTGGTGGCGGGGTGTACGGAGGGGAAGCGTTCGGGTGCGTCCGTGAGTTCGCCGAGGGCGTCGAGCAGTTGCTCGGCGGTTAGGCGGCGGGGGAGGTAGCGAGAGAAGAAGCGGCGGTCGTCGCGGTTGAAGGCGTTGGGGCGGGAACTTGCCTGGTAGGTGTTGGAGGAGACGATGAGGCGGATGAGGTGGCGGCGGTCGAAGCCGCGGGCGGCGAAGTCGGCGGCGAGGGCGTCGAGGAGTGGTGCGTTGGCGGGGGGGTTGGAGTCGCGGAGGTCGTCGAATGGCTCCACGATGCCGCGGCCCAGCAGGTGGGCCCAGATGCGGTTGGCCTCCACCTTGGCGAAAAAGGGGTTTTGCCCGTCGGTAAGCCAGCGAACAAAGGCGTGGCGGCGGTCCTCGCCCACGGCGGGAACGAGGTTGCCCGCGCCCGGTGCCCACGGCTCCACCACGGCTCCCGTGACCGGGTGCTTGACCTCGCCCTCCTTTTCCATCCAGACGAAAACCTCCTCCTTGCGGCCCGTCTTCTTGGTGCGGATGCGGTTGAAGAAGGCGCTGAGGCCGTAGTAGTTGTCCTGGGTCCAGGGCTCGTAGGGGTGATTGTGGCACTTGGCGCAACCGATGCGGGCGCCGAGGAAAAGCTGGGTGGTGGACTCCATCAGGTCGGAGACGTCGGAGCCCGCCCGGTAGAAGTTGGTCGGCGGGTTGGTGAAGTTGCTTCCGTTGGCGAGGAGAATGGCCCGGGCGAATTCGTCGTAGGGTTGGTTGACGGTGAGCGAGCGTCGTATCCAACGGTGAAACTTGAGGGCCCCGCTGAAGCCCATCTTCTTGGTGGAGACCTTGAGCAGGTCGCCCCACTTCTGGGCCCAGAAGGCGTAAAATTCTTCGGAGTCGAGCAGTTCGTCGATAAGGACGGCGCGTTTGTCTGGCGCCTCGTCTTCCAGGAAACGCAGGACGCGCTCGGGGGAGGGCGGGAGGCCCGTGAGGTCTAAGTGGAGGCGCCGCAGGAAGGTCTCGTCGTCACAAGGTTCGGAAGGCAGGTATTGGAAGCGCTTGAGCTTGGCGTAGACGCGCTCGTCCACGTAGTTGGCGGGAGCGGGAGCCTTCCAGCTGAAGCCCTCCACGTCTTCGACGAACCCGAGCAGGACGCTCCGGACGCGCGAGAGATAGCGCACGATGACGGCGGCCTCGCCCCGCTGCAGGCCCACCGCCAGCCCGCGGCGACTCACCTTGCAGACTTTCTCATCCGAGCTTTCGAAGACTGAGAGGTGAGTGACGTCGCGGACGGAGCCGTCGGCGAAGTCGGCCTCCACCCGAAACTGCGTGACGTGGTGGGGGCGCCGAAGGAAGGCGCCGTCGGAGGGTGTGATGCGGATGCCGACGCAGGCGGGCGCTTCCTCGTCGTCGACGCAACCTTCGCGAATCCAGTCGAGCAGGAGGTGCCTTTCGAGGTCGCTCGGCCGGAGGCGTTGCCCGCCTTCGTGGGAAACCTCCGTTTGCGGCTTGGCCAGCAGGAGGCTCCGCTCGGGCTCCACCAGGTTCACGCGCCTGCCGAATTCCTCCAAGGTGATGGTCTTGAGGTCGAGGGCGGGGTCGGAGGCCCGCAGGGAAAGGCGAAAGCCGCCCTTGCCGTGCGGGGCTCCGTGGCAGGCGCCCATGCTGCAACCCGTCTTGGAGAACACGGGCAGGACTTGGGAGCGGAAGGAAACGGGGCTTGGTTTCCCGGCGCCGCGCACGGTGAGGGCGGTTTCCGCCCGCAGGCCGCCCGCCTCGACCACAAGCTTGGTCTCGCCGTCCGCCTTTGGGGCGACGCGGCCGAAGGCGTCGACGGCGGCCACCTCGGAGTTCTCGACCCGGAAGGAGACGGCCCGGGTCAGGTCCGCCTTTTCGCCGTTCGGGTAGTGGGCGGTGACTTGGAGCTGAAGACGTTGGCGGGTGCCCGAGAGAGTGAAGGCGGGTGGACGCAATTCGAGCCGGTCGGGGTCGCCGACCTCGATGGGCGCGATGGGCAGGGCCGCCTCCTCGTACAACTCGTTTTCCGCCGTCAGACAAAGCGGAAACAGGAGAGTGAGAAGGAACGGGCGCGGGAAAAAAGTCGTCATTTCTTTTCCGGAGTTTTCGCGGCCACGACGAGGTAGTTCCAGCCGTCGAGGTTTTCTGGCCATCGGGGCAGGTGTGCGGGCGTCTTGTCGAGGAGGGGGACGGTGCTCACGGGGCAGGAGTAGGTCTTGCCCTCGTGTTGGGCCACGGCCCGGAAGCGGAAGGCGTGGAGGGTGTCGGGGGGCAGGTCGTCGGGCACCTTGCCGACGATTTCGGCGTCGTTTTTCTTCTCGGGGATGAGGTCCTTCTCAAGTTTTAGGTCGGAGCAGAGGAGCTTGATGGGGCCCTCGTAGCCGAAGCGGGTGACCCGGAACTTGAACTTCAACTTGGTTCCGCCCGGAGCCGTCTTGTGCCTGTCGGGGGTTTCCTGCCGAACGAGGAAGGGGGCGATGTCTTCCGAAACCTTTAGGGCGAATGGCAGGCCCGGTCGGTCGAGGAGGTCGCGGGCGAAGATTCGGCAGGTGGCGTTCTTGTCGATTCGTCGGCGCAAAGGTTCGTCGGCTACGTCCCCGTCCCCACTGTGGGCGAGGCGGTGTCCCTTCTCGTCCTTCAACTCCAGCTTGAGGGAGGCGGTGGAGCCGATGGACCGGGTGAGAGGCGTGACGGTGAGGAAACTGCCCGCCTTCACTTGGACGGGAATGGGCTCGGGCTCGGCGGCGGTCTTGGAGTGGTCTTCGGGAAGCTTGGGGGAAAGGAGCGGGCGTTCGGCCACCCGGAGGCAGGCTTGCGGCCCTCCCCGCCAACGGAGGTCGTGCACCCGGATGGAGTAGTTGCCGTCGACGGGCGCGGTGAAGAGTAGCGAGGGGTCGGCCCCGTGAAGGTCGCTGTCGTCCGCCATGGCGAGCTGCCGGCCTTGCGGGGAGTGGACGGCCATGACGGGGTCCACGTCCTGATTGATGCGGTTCGCCCAGACTTCGCAGGCGTAGGCCTTCCCCGCCTTGGCGGCGAAAACGTGGGTGAAGGGCTTGTCGCTTTGGAACCGGAAGCCGACGGTGTCGGGGGATGTGTCTGCCAGCATCAGGTACGGCGGCGAGACGCCCTTGTCCGTATACAGCCGCAGGCTGACCACGCCAGGCTTGGCGTTGGGGTCCGGGGTCACCCGAAAGCGGAGGAGGCGGGGGTCCGGCTTCTTTGTCTCGTCCTCGGGTTCCACGAGTTCCCACTTGGCGGGCGGACTGCTCCAGACCCGGGCGGGTTTGCCGCCCTCGCGCAGGCGGTCGCCCCGAATCGTGACCTCCGTCGTTTGCCCGAGAACCAAGGCGGGAGGTGCCACCTGATGAGCCTTGGGTTCTCCCATGACGCAGGCCGCCCAGAGGTACAAGCCTGCGGAGGCGAGATGCCGAGCAGGCTTCAATTGGCGGCTTCCTTGGACGGCCCCGGTGTCTCCGCGAGATACAGGTCCACGCGGCCGTTTCTCTCGCTTGCATAAACCAAGCGGCGGCCGTCGGGGTGCCAGCTCGGGTAGTCGTCCCGTTCCTGGTTGTGGGTGACCCGGGTTACGTTGCCGCCGTCCGCGTCCATGACGTAGACCTCGTAGTTGCCGTGCCGGGTGCTGACGAAGCAGATGCGCTTGCCGTCGGGCGACAGGCGTGGGCGAAAGTCCATCAGGCGGTTCTCGGTGAGGCGCCGCTCGTTGCCGCCGTCGAAGTCGCGCAGGTAAATCTCGTAGTTGTTCTCCCGGGAGTTGGCGTAGGCGATGAGCTTGCCGTCTGCCGTGAAACTGGGCCAGTGTGTGAGCCCCTCCGTCTCCGTGAGTTGCTTCTTGTCATTGCCCTCCAAATCGACGGACCACAACTGCATCGGCCCCTTCTCGGCGAAGGCGTACACCACCCGCTTGCCGTCGGGCGTGAAGGCGGGCGTGCGGTAGGCCCCTCGGCCCGAGTGCTTGATTTCCGCCTGCTTCTTCGCTTCCAGGTCCCGTATGACCAGCTTGCCCGTCAGGTTGCCCGTGCACTCGCCGAATGCGGCGTAGCGGCCGTCGGGGGAAAAGGCGATTTCGGTCTGGTGGCTGCGCCCGTTGTCGAAGAGGGGAACCGGCCCAGCCTCAAGGTCGTCCATTTCCACGCTGACGGCCCTTATCAGGTCTTCTCGCTCGTCGTAGGAATAGACGAGGGTGGCTCCATCCTTGATGAAGACAGGGTCCCGCTTGTTGGCGCCGTCGAAGGTGAGGCGCTTTTCGGCCGCCTCCAACAAGGTGCCTCCGGCCAGGAGCAGGGCGAGCGAAAGGAAGGTCTTGTCAAAGGAGTTCACTGATTACGCTCCCTCCGTCCAGCACTTTCATTTCCGCCCGACGCTTTGCCCCGATGCCGCAAAGCTCGGCAATGGTCGTGCCCACCTCCAGCGGCGAGATGGGGCGGGTGATGGGGCGCTCGCCCTTGGCGTCGCTTTCCCCGATGCAGCGCCCCGGCTCGATGCCGCCGCCCGCCCAGATGGAGAAGTAGCAGTCCTTGTGATGCTCCCGGGCGGCCCGGTTGCTTATTTTCGGGGGACGGCCGAACTAGCCCATGGCGAGCAG
>CAXGVD010000110.1:0-7581 GCA_964012695.1 uncultured Opitutia bacterium | reverse complement strand
CCGACAGCGGCATCGTCACCTGCGTCGACGCGGCAACTGGAAAAGAGCATTGGCGGGAGCGCGTCGGAGGCGAGTTCTACAGCTCGCCCATTTGGATTGAGGGGCGCTTATACTGCATCAGCAAGTACGGGCAGATAGTAGTCCTCTCCGCGAATCGGGACTTCAAGGTATTGGCCCGGATGGAACTGGACGAAAAGACATTCGCGACCCCGGCCGTCGCCAACGGCGTCATGTACCTGCGCACGCAATCGCGTTTGTACTCGCTGGGAAAGACGCCTAATCCAAAATCTGAAAATAATTGAGCGAGAACGCCGGTTGCAAATCGGCTTTAAGTAGAAGGTTGGGCGGATAAGGCTGTGGAGCTGCCTAGGCAATCTTGACTTCTGCAGACTTTTTGCTCTCGGGCAAGGTGTTCCTTGCGTGACTTTCGGGGCTTTTTCGCTAAGCTTGCGAAATAGTGAAATACTTGGATGGAATACTTGGGCCCGTGGCCCTATTTCTTGGTTTTTCGACGGTAGGGGTTGCCGACGTGCCCTCCGGCGTTTCTGCTTTCGACAAGGTGGTGAAGCCCGTGCTGGCCAAGCATTGCTTCTCCTGCCACGGCCCCGAGAAACAGAAAGGGAATGTGCGACTGGACACGCTGAGCCCGGACCTCGTCAAAGGAACCTCCGCCGAAACCTGGCACGACGCCCTCGACAAAATCAATCTCGGCGAGATGCCTCCCGAGGACGAACCGGCTCTCTCCTCCGCCGAACGCTCCACCCTCACGAGCTGGATTTCGGGCGAGCTTAAGCGGGCCGCCGAAGTGCGGCGCAGCACGGGCGGACGGGTGGTCCTTCGCAGGCTCACGCGCTACGAGTACGCCAACACTTTGCGTGACATGCTCGGATTAGACGTCGATTTCGCCCGCAGTCTCCCCCCCGAGCCCGCCTCGCCCGACGGCTTCAAGAACAACGGACGCTCACTCCGCATGTCGCCCGAGCAACTGGAGTACTACCTTAAGGTCGCACGCGAAGCCCTCGCCCGCGTCATCGTGGAGGGCGATGCCCCCGAGTTCTTCGAGCAACGCGTCGAAGAAAGTGAAAAACAGCGCCGCATTCCCGGTGAGACCGCCAATCAACTCCTCCCCGGTTCCCAGTTTCTTGCGAAGTTCGACAAATTCCCTCGTAAAGGGACCGTACGCCTCCGCATTCACGCCACCACTAACGTTCCCGAGGGAGCGGGTCTGCCCTCTCTTCATATCACAATGGGCGTGCGGGCGGACGTGAAGGCCTCGCACAGGACCCTCGGCGTAGTGGACGCCGAACCTGGCGAGCAAACCATCGAACTAACCGCCCGCATCGAGGAGTTCCCTCTTCCCGGACACAACCCCAAGTTCCCTGGGCTCCTCGTCCGCCTCACAAATGAATACGACGACGGCTCCGGTTTCCGCCAGCGGGCCGCCAAGAGCAAACCCAAAAAAACGAAAAAAGGGGAACCGCCACCCCCACCGGACCCCGACCTCGCCAAGCAACCGCGGGTCCACTTGCACGCCGTCGAGTTCGCAGGGCCCATATTCGCCTCATGGCCTCCACACTTCCACCTACGCCATCTTGGCGGAACTTTCGAAAAGGAAGAGGACGAAACCTCGCGGGCTCGCCAAGCCCTCGAAAGTTTCCTGCCCCTGGCCTGGCGACGACCTGCGGAGAAGGAAGACATAGACGGGCTCCTCGCCCTCTTCCGGGAAGTTCGCCCCGGCGGTCCCAGCTTCGAGTCGGCCATCAGGGAAACCTTCGCCATGGCCCTCGTCAGCCCCGAGTTCCTCTACCTCCTCGAACCCACCGCCCCCAAAGGCGAAGCCCGGCCCCTAACCGACCACGAAATCGCCGCCCGTCTCTCCTACTTCCTCTGGAGCACCATGCCCGACGACCAACTTCGTAACCTCGCCGACGCCGGCAAGCTCCGCCAACCAGAGGAACTGGAGCGCCAAGTAGCCCGTATGTTGAAGGACGACCGCCACCACCAATTCGTCAACCCCTTCACCGACCAGTGGCTCAACCTCTCCGGTCTCACGCGAGTGGCCGTGAACCCGCGCCACCACCCAGACTTCGACGACGCCCTAAAAGTCTACATGCGCCGTGAGACCCAACTCTTCTTCGGGGAAGTCCTAAGTAGTGACCAGTCCGCCCTCGCTCTCCTCGACTCCGACTTCGCCATGCTAAACCGCCCCCTCGCCCACCACTACGGAATCGAAGGCCCGCGCGGCCAAACCTTCGAGCGCGTCATCCTTCCACGCGACTCCCGCCGAGGCGGCCTCCTCACACACGGTTCCATCCTTCTCGCCAACTCCGACGGCGAGCAATCTCACCCAATCCGCCGGGCCGTCTGGCTCCTCGACCGCCTTCTCGGCGACCCGCCTGCGCCGCCTCCTCCCGACGTCCCCGAACTCGAAGCCGACAACCCGAAGTTCAAGAATCTCTCCATCCGCGAGCAGATGGAGGTCCACCGACAAAAGGCCGCCTGTGCCGACTGCCACAAGGACATCGACCCCTGGGGTATCGCCTTCGAGGAGTACGACGCCGTCGGCCTTCACCGCGAAACCCTCCCCAAGGGCAAACCCGTCGACGCCCATGCCGACCTGCCCGACGGCTCCAGTCTCCAAGGCATGGTCGGACTCAAGAAGCGCCTCCTCGCCCACGACAAGGAACGCTTCGCCCAAGCTCTCACCGAGAAGCTTCTCGCCTACGCCCTCGGACGTTCCCTCGAGTTCACGGACAAGGAAACCGTCGCCGCCCTAACCCACGAATTCACCCAAGAAGGTTATCGCCTTTCCGCCCTCATCGGCGCAATAGTCAAGAGCAACGCATTTTTGAACAAGTAGCCATGAGGACCAAAAACACGCTTTCTCGCAGAACTTTCCTTCGCGGCACCGGTGGGGTCGCCCTCGCCCTGCCTTGGCTGGAAGCCACGCGACTCGGCGCCAAGGCCGCCAACGCAGCCATGCCCGCCCGCATGGCCTTCGTTTACTTCCCCTTCGGGGTTAGCCTCCCCAAGTCGGACAACGAGTACGGCGAATGGAACTGGTTCCCCGAAGGCGAAGGGAAGCCCGGCGACGACTACCGCCTCCGCAAGCCTCTCGCCCCCCTCGAAAACTTTCGTAAGCAGCTCACCGTCCTCGGCGGTCTCTCCCATCCAATGGGCCGCAAGCTCGGGGGCCACGACACCGGAGACACCTGGCTCACCGGCGCCTTTCTCCCCCCGCCTACCTACGGCAACACCGTGTCCATCGACCAACTCGCCGCCCAACATATCGGCCGGCAAACCCGCTACCCCTCCCTCAACCTCTCATGCGACGGCGGCGTAGGAGAACCCACCCGCTCCACCACCATCTCCTTCAACCAAGAAGGCCGGCCCATCCCCGCCCTAGCCTCCCCCAAGCAAGTCTTCGACCGCCTCTTCGGGCAAGACGAGGACACCCTCGCCCAACGTCGCCGCCTCCGTAATGCCGGCAGCATGCTGGACCTAGTCCTCGAACACTCCAAGAGCGTCCGCCTCCGCCTCGGCTCCCAAGACCAAGCCAAGTTCGACGAATACCTCGACTCCGTACGCGATGTTGAGAAACGCGTCGAGACCTCCCAGCGCTGGCTCGACGTACCCAAGCCCAAGGTGGACCCCACCACCCTCGATCTCTCCGCCACACCGGAAGCCCCCAAGGAATACATCCGGGCCATGTACGACCTCGCCTACCTCGCCTTCCAGACCGACGTCACCCGCCTCGCCACCTTCATGCTAGGCCAAGTCGCTGGAGCTACCACCATAGCCAACGCCTTCCCCGCCGTAGTTGGCGAGAAAGCCAACTGGCACGGACTCGCCCACGGAGCCGGCAAAGGAAAAGGCGCCGAAGCCCTCGGAAAATTCGACCGTTGGCTCATCGAGCAACTCGCCTACTTCCTCCAACGTCTCCAAGACACCCCCGAAGGGGACGGTTCCCTGCTCGACAACACCCTGGTCCTATACGGTTCCAGCAACTCCAAGACCCACAACAACACCAACTACCCCACCCTCTTGGCGGGCGGCCGCAAGCTCGGCTTTAAGCACGACCAATTCCTCAAGTACGGCTCCGACGTCCCATTCTCCAACCTCTTCGTCACTATGATGAACCGCTTCGGCGCCCCCACCCAAGCCTTCGCCGACAGCACGGGAGAAATGAGCGAACTGCTCGTTTGAGTGCTTCGAGCCATACGCTCCAAGCACCTTTTGCCTCCTCGCGAGGAAAGAAGCACTCTTCGAGGTGCGAGGCGCGACTTGCCTTCCTGGTTTACCTGAATACACCCTACTTCCCCGCGCTTTCCAGGTAGGCGAGGAGGGCCAGAACTTCTTGCTTCGTCAGGTTGTTGAGCAGAGCTGGAGGCATGATGGAGTTTTGAGAGGGTTTGCGTGCAAGCACTTCGGCTTTGGGAATTTTTTTGGTCCGGTCGAGGAAAAGGGTGTTTTCAGCTAGGAGGAGGTAGGGAGCCCGGTAATCAAGGGTGGGGATGATTCGGCCCGCAAGGGTCCGTCCGTCCGTCAGTTCGAGGAGGTCCGTCCGATAATTTTGGGCGATGCTTTCAGAGGGGGCGAGGATGGCTTGAAGGAGATCGCGACGACCGAAGCGACCGGCCACGCCGGTAAGGTCCGGCCCGTGGGCGCGACCTTCTCCTTGGAAGGCATGGCAGCGGTTGCAGAGGGCGACGGCGAACATTTTCTTACCTTGCCGGAGTTGGCTTTCGTCCGGTTCGGGCTTCTTCCCGGACAGCTCGTCATCAAAGTCTCCGAGCGTCCAGTTACTGACGAACTTTCTGCCCGCCAGGTCGGGCATGGGAAGCGGGCTTTCCTTGCGAAGGGCGAGGGCCTCGTACTTTTTCTTTTCCGCTGGACCCAATGAGGCCAACGCATCTCGCCTGATTCGTCCCAAACTCGTGGGCAGGCCCCGACTGTCCCCGACGTATCCATTGGCTTCTCCCAGTTTGCGGAAGTACGCTTCGCGCAACGCGGGCGTCCAGCCAGCCTCCACGTTGCGAGCGTGATACAGGTAGTGGACAGTGAGGAGGGGGTCGCGACAAGTCTCGAGCAAGCGCAGGGTGGTCCGGAGACTCGTCTCCGGAGCCAACCGAAGAAGAAGGGGAGCCAAGGTCCGGTTGACGGCATCCGAACGATTCGGGTATCGGGCGACCAACTGCGTCAAAAACTTGGCCGGCGGCTTGTCGTCGTCGTGAGACAAACAAACTGTGCAAAGCTGGACCAGGCGCAGAAACAGCTCCTCGGGCAAGGCGTCGAGGTCGAGCTCGGCCAAGCGGGCGAGGACTTCGCTCGCCCGTTCGGGTTCGGCCCGCACGAGGGCGGTCAAGCCGGAAAGGAAGGCCGAAGGTTCCGCGAAGTCACCCCGCAGGACGGTCCCCCGCCACTCCCGGGCGGGCCGATGCTCCAAGGCGACGCGGGCAGCGTAGCGAATTCGCGGATCGGCTGAACCAAGCCGGGCCAAGGCTTCCTTCACGACTCCTTGAAAATCGCTCTCTCCGTGAAAAGCCTCTAGTTTCCGTCGCTTCTCACGGCCGATGCGGGACAGCTTTTTCCGGGCGGCCTGTTGCGGTGTGGGAACGAGTACTTTGGGGGCGGCACCGACGTAACGCACCCGGTACAGAGCGCTTTGGGTGCGGCGGCCGCCCGTGACGAAGTACATGGCCCCGTCCGGCCCGAAACCCAAGTCCGTGACGTTCAGGGGGCGCCCGCGTAAAAAGACCTCGGGAACGCCGAGGTATCCAGCACCCCGCTCCAACAAGTGAACGGCAAGGATGCGGCCGTAAGTCCAGTCGAGAACGTACAGGGCCTCCTTGTACTTGGAGGAGAAACGGCTACCGTAGCCGAACTTCACCGAGGTGGGTGAACCCTTGCCGATGTGGATGCCAGGGCCGGGGTTCTCCGGGTGGTCCGGATAAAAAGGGGGCCAGCTACCCGTGACCGCCCGCCATCCGAAGTCGGCCCCACTCGTAAGGTGTCGAACCAAGGTGGGACGATACCACGGCGTACCCATGTCGTTCTCAGCGTCGGCGTCGTAAGTGAAGGCTTCGCCATCTTGGTTGAAGGCGATGCCGTAAGGATTCCGCAAGCCGCCGCAGAAGATTTCGATGGCCTTGCCGTCACCGTCAAGCCGAACGACGTGCCCCTCGTTGGGCCGGTAGGGAATCAGCTTGCGACGCAGGGGGGAGGTGCGGTTGGGCAAGTCCTCCGGAATGCGGACGGAGTCTCCGTGAATCGCGTACACCTTACCCTCCGGTCCTAAGGCGAGGTCGTTGCGGCCATGCCCAACGCCGCCCTCGGACTTGTAGAGGATTTCCAACTCCTTCTCCTCGAAACGATCGTCGCCGTTCAGGTCCCGCAACCGGTACAGGGCCTTGGAATTGTTGGCGTTGGCGTATAGCGCGTCGTGAGCGTAAAGAAGGCCGCGGCATTCCCGCAGGCTGTTCTCGATGCTTTCCGCTAGAACAATTTCACCACCCGGCTTGGAAAAAGTGAAGCGCAGAAGCCCCTTGTCCTCACGACCGATGGTCAAACGTCCGAGCGGGTCGAAGGCCAGGCTGACCCACGAACCCTCGTCTGATACCGCCGAACGCAACCGCTCCACCTCGTAACCTGGCAAGGTGAAGAAGGTAACGGGGTCTGTGCCTTCGTCGGCGTTGGAGGCCCGTTTCCACTGGGTGTAGTCGTCGAGGGAGTCCAGGGTCAGTGGAGGCAGCGCCCACCAAGGTTCGAGGACCAAAGACCCGTAGGAAGCGACGGGGCGGGAGGTTTCCGAACCGGATTTCCCCGTAGTGGCTCTCCATTCGCCGTCGGTGAACAAGGCGCCCCGCCTTTCCCCGGCGAGGACCCAATCAAGACGAAGGGCGACGGCCGGCGCCTTCGCCTCCGAGCAAGCGGCCAAGCTTATGCGATTCTTCCCCTTGGTCAGGTATACGGATACGTCTTCGTCCAACAACGAACCGTAAGCGGGCGTTCGAGCAAGGGGTTCGCCGTTAAGACGCAGGTCGAGGGAAGCGAAATCGGCGACGGCCCGCAGGCGAGCTGAAACCACGCGCCCGGGAAGCTCGAAGGCTCGAGTGAGCGATACCTCGGACCCGGCCTCCCGGACATCCTCGTCCCAAATCCACTCGGCCTCGGCCAGCCCCTCGGACCCCACAAAAAGAAACGAAACAAAAAACAAAGCGCGCTCGAATGAGGTCATGGAATTTGACCATGAACATTCGGCCCTTACGCGCAATGACAACTTGGGATAGTTTCAAGTTTTCAGAAGTTTCCTCTCTCCGCTTTTCTCCTTGTCCTTGCGAGGCCGGCAGGGCGTGGCAATCCACACACTACTAAAATTGCAAGCGAAGCAATCCAGTCGGGAATGCTCAGGTGCCGTGGAGAACGTCTCCGGGGTTGCCCTACACGGACGCTGGATTGCCGCGTCGGGGCTGTGCACTCCTCACTATGACAAGGAAAGATTGACTCCTTCCAACGCCAAGTAAAAACCCCAAGGTCACCGCTCCCACGGCAGGTCTGGGTCTTGAAAGTAGCCGTTCAGGG
>CAXGVD010000109.1:0-7602 GCA_964012695.1 uncultured Opitutia bacterium | reverse complement strand
AAGGTCCAAATCCTCGACGTTTCCAATGCCTGCCTTGGCTTCTTCAACGCCGTCCTCCTCGCCGCCGGCATGATTGAGAGCGGGCAAATCAAGCGGGCCGTCATTGTGGCGGGTGAAAACGGTCGTCCGCTTGTGGACCGTACCGTTGAAATCCTCAACGAGCGAGATCTCGACCGCAAAGCAATTAAGCCTTACTTCGCCAACCTCACCATCGGGGCCGCCGCCGTGGCCTGGTCCGTTGTTCACCGCGACCTCCTTGAAGGGCGTCCTGCACCCTGCCTCGGGCAAGGCGTTGTAGAGACAGACACCTCGCACAACCACCTTTGCGAGGGCGACTCCGCCGGGGACGCCCTTGAAATGCAGACCGATTCCGAGGAACTGCTCCACGCGGGCATCGGCGTCGTCTCCCGGGCATGGAAGCGTTTCGAGGATACTACCGGTCTCACCCCCGACTCCTCCGACCTCATCGTGACACACCAAGTCGGGCGCGCCCATACGGCAGCCATTTTCGCCGCCATCGGTCTGCCCACTGCCAAAAACCACTCCACCTTCGAGACACTCGGGAACTGCGGCTCAGTCTCCCTTCCCATCACCTACGCAATTGCCCGCGAAGCCGGCCTCGCTCCCGCTGGTTCCTCCACCCTCATTCTCGGCATCGGAAGCGGCCTCTCCGCCTGCATCCATACCGTGGTCAACTGAGCCTCCAGCCCATGAACCTCCCCTCCGAACTTCGGGCGGAATACCCTTTCCAAGGGAAGCGTCTCACGCTTCCCAGCGGCTACGATCTCCACTACCTCCACGAAGGCCCCGGCGACTCTGATGTCGCTTCCGGTCCCAGTTACGACTCCGGCGACGCGAACACCTCCTCCGCCTCCGGCCCGGAAGCCCTCCCCATCCTCATGCTCCACGGGAACCCCACTTGGTCCTTCTTCTACCGCAACCTCGTCAAACGCCTATGTCAGGAAAATCCGGCTGTCCGTTGCATCGTTCCCGATCATCTGGGCTGCGGCCTCTCGGACAAGCCGCCCGACCACGCCTTTCCCTACGACCTCGCCTCCCACGTCGACAACCTCCGCCGCCTGCTCGACCACCTTGGCGTGGAGCGAGTCCGGCTTGTCGTCCACGATTGGGGCGGTCCCATCGGCCTCACGGCCTTCCGAGACGAAACGGATCGCATAGAACGCCTCGTCCTCCTCAACACCGCCGCCTTTCTCGACCCTCGCGTCCCCCGCCGCATCCTCCTTTGTCGGCTTCCCTTGATCGGCACCTTCCTCGTCCGCAGGTGCAACGCCTTCGCTGGCCTCGCCGCCCGCATGGCCGTCACCAAACCGCTTCCCCGTACTATTCGCAAAGGCTTCCTTCTGCCCTACGACTCTTGGAGAAATCGCGTCGGCGTGAATCGCTTCGTCCAAGACATTCCACACGAACACGACCACCCCACGCGCCCCCTCGTTGCCGACCTTGAAAACAAACTACCCGCACTCCGAAACCATCCCGTCCTCGCCTGCTGGGGCGCCCGCGATTTCTGCTTTTCTGACCACTACCTTGAACGCTTCAGACAAATCCTCCCTAACCTCCAGGCCCACCGCTCTCCGAACGCCGGTCACTACCTCCTCGAAGACGCGCCCGACTTCTTCCTCCCCCGAATCTGCTCCTTCCTCCTCGCACCGGACCTGGCCCAGGCATAAGCCTCTTTCAACCTCTTCGCTTGCCTTGCCCCTCCCTCTGGCTAAGCTCAATTCATCATGGCTGGTAAGACACCATTGAGAAATCGTGGAGAGCAGATGGGGAATCTTACCCCCTATGTACCACATGATAACACCTCTAGCGCCTACCGCCCCGAACATCCCCGCAAACCCGAGACGAACTTCAGCGTTTACCTTACCCTCGCAATTCTCGTCTTTCTGGTCATCTTTTTTTGCTTCGTGTACGAATCAGTGGTGGGAACGTGGACGCGGCTGAAGTAGAAACTTCCCCAGCGGAAGCGGCTCAGAAAAAGGCTGTTGAAGCACCCGAGACATTCGCCGTACAAGCCTTCTCCAGGCACCTGTCCGAAGAAAGGCGACTCTCCTCCTACACCTCCCGCAACTACCTTGCTTCGCTCGACAACTTTTTTCGCTGGATGCGGGCCAACGCACGCTGGTCGGGAAATCTCGACGACATTTCCAAGACCGCCCTTCGCTCCTTTGTCATCGAGGAACAAGCCCGGCTTTCCCGTCGCACACTGCGGAATCAAGTGTCGGGACTGCGCTCCTTTTTCAAATACTGCCTCGTCCACGGCCTTGTGAACAGAAATCCCTTCGTCGGCCTCGCCTTGCCCAAGCCCGAGAAAACCATTCCCAAATTCCTCACCGAAGCCCAAGCCGAAGAACTCCTCTCCCAGCCGATTTCACTGCTCGAAGCTCAAGGCGCGGACCAGTTCACCCTCCGCCGGGACCACCTCGTTCTCGAGCTCCTCTACGGCGGCGGCATGAGGGTGAGCGAACTTGTCGGTCTGAACTACGGAGACGTTGACCTGCGCCGCGGCGCCGTCCGCGTCACGGGCAAAGGCGACAAACAACGCCTCTGCCCCATCGGCCCCGCAGCCACCCTTCACCTGCGCCGCTTCCAAGAGGAACTCGCTACCGATGCCTCCATTCACGCTCCCGTCATCGTCAACCGACGCGGCGGTCGCCTCTCCGCCCGCTCCGTCCAGACCCTCCTCAAAAAATACCTCCGCCTAGCCGGTCTTCCCGAAGACCTCACTCCCCACAAACTTCGCCACAGTTACGCCACCCATATGCTCGACAACGGCGCCGACCTCCGCTCCGTCCAAGAACTGCTCGGTCATGCCAACCTCTCCACCACCCAAATCTACACCCACGTCTCCGTAGCTCGCCTCAAGCAAACCCACGCCCAAGCACATCCAAGAGCGTAGAAGCGGTACTGGGTCTAATGAATCAACATAGCTCTGGTGCCTCCTGCACAGAGGTCACGCCAACACCCTAACTTTCGGTCTGCAGTTCAGGTGACCAGACCAGCTCCGCAGCATTTTTTGTATTTCTTGCCGGAACCGCAGGGGCAGGGGTCGTTGCGCCCGACTTTGGGGGCTTCGCGCAAGACGGGTGTGGCGACGCGCGGGGCTTCGGGTTCGGCGGGGATTTCGGGCGCGGGCCCGCCCAAGGCTCCGGGAGGCGGAGCGAGGGAGGAGGCGGGACCGGACTCCGGGCCGGTGGCTCGGGCCACGTCGCTGAGGTTGGCGAGCATGTTTTCGAAAGCTGCGAGGTTGGTGGAGGAACGAAAGAGACCGGAGCAGACGGAAGAGCGCATTGAACCCATCATTTCCTCGAAGGCTCGGAAGGCTTCGTTCTTGTATTCGCTGAGGGGGTCCTTCTGGCCGTACCCTCGCAGGCCCACGCTGCGGCGGAGTTCGTCCACTTCCGTTAGGTGATCCTGCCAGTGGACGTCGACGGCGTTGACGACGACGTAGCGCTCTAGTCCAAGCACGGCTTCGGGGTCTTCGAGCTTACGTTTGGCATTGTATGCGTCGGTGATTTTTTGGAGAATAAGATCGCGCAGCTCTTCAATTGGTAGGGAGCGGATATCGTCCAGTTTGACCCCGAGGGGGAAGGTGACGTTGACCCAGGAGGCAAGGAAGGTTTCCAGTTCGGGAGAGTCTTCGCTCTGGGGCGTTCCGAATTCGTTGGGGGGGATCGCGGCGAGTTGCTCGTCGAGTTCCTCCTCGATGAGTTCGAAAATGATTTTGCGGGGTTCCTCCTCGTGGATGACGTCGTTGCGGATGGAGTATACGATTTCGCGTTGGCGGTTGAGGACGTCGTCGTACTGGAGTAGGCGCTTGCGGATCGAGTAGTTTTGTTGCTCGACTTTTTTCTGGGCGTTCTGGATGGACCAGTCGAGGGTGCCGTGCTCGAGGGCTTCGTCGTCGCCGAAGGATTTCTCGAGCATTTTAGAGAGGGCGCCTTGGTTGGCGAAGAGGCGCATGAGGTCGTCTTCGAGGGAGACGTAGAAGCGGGAGGCACCGGGGTCTCCTTGGCGGGCACATCGTCCGCGGAGCTGGCGGTCGATGCGACGGGATTCGTGCCGCTCGGTGCCGAGGACGAGGAGGCCGCCGAGTTCCTTGACGCCTTCGCCGAGTTTGATGTCGGTGCCGCGTCCGGCCATGTTAGTGGCGATGGTGACGGAGCCTTTCTTACCCGCTTCGGCGACGATTTCGGCCTCCTTTTCATGGAATTTGGCGTTGAGGACGGTGTGGCGCACGTTGGCCCGCTTGAGCATGCGGGAAAAAAGTTCGGAGGATTCCACGGAGGCGGTACCTACAAGGATTGGGCGGCCCTGCTTGTGTGCCTCGAGGAGGTCTTCGAGGACTTGGTTGTACTTCTGGCGGCGTCCCTTGAACATGAGGTCGTTCCAGTCCTCACGGATGCAGGCGCGGTGAGTGGGGATCACCATGACGCCGAGGCGGTAAATGTCGTGAAACTCGCCCGCCTCGGTTTCGGCGGTACCGGTCATGCCGGCTAGTTTTTCATACAGGCGGAAGTAGTTCTGGATTGTTATGGTGGCGTATGTCTTGGTCTCCTTCTCAATGGCCACGCCCTCTTTTGCTTCCACGGCTTGGTGTAGGCCGTTGCTCCAGCGGCGACCGGGCATTAGGCGACCGGTGTTTTCGTCCACGATCATCACCTTGCCACCTTGGACGACATACTCCTTGTCCTTGTCGTAGAGGGCGTAGGCCCGGAGGAGTTGGGATACGGTGTGGATGCGTTCGCTTTTGTTTTCGAACTCGAGTTCGGCCTCTTCCTTTCGGTGACGCTTGTCCTCGTCGGAGAGGTCGGGGAGGCGGTCGATTTCGACATATAGGGTGGCGAGGTCGGGGATGACGAAGCCGTCGGGATCGGTCGGGCTGAGGAGGGTTCTACCTTTTTCCGTAAGGTCGGCCTGTTGGTTTTTTTCGTCGATGACGAAATGCAGTTCCTCCTTCAGTTCGTGGGCCCGCTCCTTGTTGTAGTCGGAATTCATTTCGAGGTCGAACTTCTCGAACCTCTTACGGATGGGAGCGTCCTCCAACATGCGGAGGAACTGTTTGTTCTTGGGCATGCCGCGCTTGACTTGGTAGAGCTTGGCGGTGGCGGCGTCCCGTTCTTCGTCGGAGGGGTTTTCGTCGGCGAGGGTTTTCTTGGCGTCGTTGACGAGCTGGTTGCATTGGCGCACCTGGGTGTCGGCGAGCTTGCGGACGAGGGGTTTCATCTCGTTGAAGGGGAGGGGGCGGTCTTCCCTCATGGGGCCTGAGATTATGAGAGGGGTACGGGCTTCGTCGATGAGGATGGAGTCGGCCTCGTCGATGATGCAGAAGTAGTATTCGCTCTGGACCTGGTCTTCCTTGCAGGTGGCCATGCCGTTGTCCCTAAGGTAGTCGAAGCCGAACTCGGAGGCGGTGCCGTAGGTTATGTTGCGGGAGTACATGTCGCGGCGGGTGGCGGGGTCCATCCCGTTTTGGATGCATCCGACTGTAAGGCCGAGCCACTCGAAGAGGGCCCCCATCCACTGGGAGTCTCGGCGGGCGAGGTAGTCATTTACTGTAACGAGCTGGCAGTTCCTGCCCGAGAGGGCGTTGAGGTAGAGGGGGCAGGTGGAGACGAGAGTCTTGCCTTCGCCGGTGGCCATTTCGGCGACGTGACGCTCGTGCAGGGCGACGCCGCCGATAAGCTGAACGTCGTAGTGAACCATTTCCCAGGGGAGGGGGTGTTCGCAGACGGTGATGGTGGAACCGCACATACGGCGTGCAGCGTTCTTGACGGCTGCGAAGGCTTCGGGGAGGAGGGCGTCGAGGTCCTCGCCCTTTTGGAAGCGTTCCATGAACTCGGGAGTCTTGGCCTTAAGTTGGTCGTCGCTGAGGCTTTGGTACTCCTTCTCGATGGCGTTGATCTTCTTGACGACGGGGGCGCAACGCTTGAGGAACTTGCGGTGCTGGCGTCCCTTGAGGTGATTGAGGACGGATTGGACGGGCGCGAATGGGTTCATGTCCGGCGGGAAAGAAAAGGCGGTGGTTGAAAAGTAAGAGAGGGAAGGAGGAAAGTTCGGACTTCCGGCGAAGAGGAAGGGAGTAGCCTGCGAAGACGTTCAGTCTTGGAGGTCCTTCTTGAAGTAGTCTATAGTTTTGTCGAGGCCCTCGTCCAAGTCCACGGTAGGCTTCCAGCCGAGGGCTTCTTGGGCCAGGGAAATGTCGGGGCGTCGTTGAAGCGGGTCGTCTTCCGGCAGGGGTTTTTCGATTATTTGCGAGGCGGAGCCCACCTTAGCCAAGACCTGTTCGGCCAGTTCTCGAATGGTGAACTCGCCGGGGTTTCCGACGTTAACGGGTCCGACCACCTTCTCTTGATTCATCAGGCGGACCATGCCCTCCACGAGGTCCGTGGCGTAGCAGAAACTGCGGGTTTGAGAACCGTCGCCGTAAACCGTGAGGTCTTCCCCCTTGAGGGCCTGCACGATGAAGTTGGAGACCACGCGGCCGTCGTTCGGATGCATTCTCGGGCCGTAGGTGTTAAAGATGCGGATGACGCGGACATCCACGCCGTTTTCCCGGTGGTAGTCAAAAAACAAGGTTTCGGCGCAGCGCTTGCCCTCGTCGTAACAGGCCCGGGGCCCGATGGGGTTCACGTTGCCCCGGTAGGATTCGGGCTGGGGGTGGACGTCGGGGTCGCCGTACACCTCTGAAGTTGAGGCTTGCAGGACGCGTGCATGCACCCGCTTGGCCAAGCCGAGACAGTTGATGGCGCCCATGACGGAGGTCTTCGTCGTCTTGATCGGGTTGTACTGGTAGTGTACGGGCGAGGCGGGGCAGGCGAGGTTGTAGATTTGGTCTACCTCCGCTTTAAAGGGGTCTACCACGTCGTGGCGCCAAAGCTCGAAATTCGGGTTGTCTCGCAGGTGCTCTACGTTGCTGCGACGGCCCGTGAAAAAGTTGTCGAGACACAGCACTTCGTGTCCATCGTCGAGCAGGCGCCCGCAAAGGTGACTGCCGAGAAAGCCGGCTCCTCCCGTAACAAGTATTCTCATGAATTCGCGAAAAGCCGCCTTTTCTACAGGGTTTGCCCTGGTTTGGAAACCATCTTTTCCAGGCTTTCAGTCGGAGGTGTCGAGGGACTCGAAGAGTTTGTAGAGACCATGCGTACCGTCGTTTTCCATGCCCGCCTCCACTGCCTTGTCGTAGAAGTCCTTGGCTAGGGAGAGCCCCGGCAGGTTCAGTTTCATGCGTTTGGCGTCCCGCAAGGCGATCCCCATGTCCTTCACGAAGTGCTTTATATAGAAACCCGGGGCGAAGTCCCGCTTCACGATCCGTCGACCCAAGTTGTTGATGGACCAGCATCCCGCAGCACCGCTGCCGATGAGCTCGATCACCGCGTCTGGGTCCAGTCCCGAACGGACTGCGTAGAGCAAGGACTCCACCGTGCCGATCATCGTGGTTGCGATGAGTATCTGGTTGCTCATCTTCACGCGCTGGCCCGAACCTGCGGGACCGAACAAGGCCACGTTCTTCCCCATTAGCTTGAAGAGGGGCAGGGCGTTCTGGTAGGGTTTGCGCCTGCCTCCGACCATGATGGCGAGGCA
>CAXGVD010000108.1:0-7663 GCA_964012695.1 uncultured Opitutia bacterium | reverse complement strand
GCGGAGAGGATTTCTTCGCCTGGAATGCCGAGGAGTTCGATGATGCCGGCGTGGAAGCTGGTTTCGACGTAGCGGACGTTTTGTTCGAGATGGCGGGCGAAGATGACTTGGGCGGCCTCGTGGTAGCGCTCGGGGGTAGTGAACCAGCGGACGGCGTGTTCAATGAGGATGCGCTCGAAATCCTCGAAGGAGTCGTAGCGGTAGTCGGGAGCCCAGATGGCGGGCTCTTCAGAGAACTCCTCGGGGTGAAGGTCGCGGAGAAGTTCCCAAGGGAGGCAACCCTCGACGTGGAGGTGCGTCTCCGTCTTGGGGAGGGCTTGAATGAAGGCTTTGGTGGCTTCGGAAAGCATAGGGCCTTCAGGGGTAGGTTCCGGGCTCAGTTCTCGCCGAGGAGGTACTCGGAGTTGAGCTTTTGAAGGTCTTCGGGGACGAATTGCCCGTCTTTGCGGATGAGTTCACCGTCGAATCGGATTTCCCCGCCGCCGTACTCGGGGCGTTGGATGCAAACCATGTCCCAATGGACTTGCGACTTGTTCCCGTTGTCGGCTTCTTCGTAGGCTTGGCCAGGCGTGAAGTGGAAGGAGCCCGCGATTTTTTCGTCGAAAAGGATGTCGAGCATGGGCTCGGTGACCTTGGGGTTGAAGCCGATGGCGAATTCGCCGACATAGCGGGCGCCCTCGTCGGAGTCGAGAATTTCATTGAGCTTTGCTTCGTTGGCGTCGGCGGTAGCTTCGACGACTCTCCCCTTCTCGAAGGCGAGACGAACGTTAGAGAAGGCGGTTCCTTGGTAGAGGGTGTCCGCGGTGAAGGTGACGGCGCCTTCCACGCTGTCGCGTACGGGGCAGGAGAAGACTTCGCCGTCGGGGATGTTGTGGGTGCCGCCGCAGGCGATGGCATTTATTCCTTTGGTGGAGAAACGGAGGTCAGTGCCGGGACCGGTGATATGGACTTGCTCGGCAGCGGCCATGCGCTTTTGGAGGGCGTCCATGCCTTCGGTCATGCGGGAGTAGTCCATGCAACAGGCCTCGAAATAAAAGTTCTCAAAGGCTTCAGTGCTCATGCGGGCTTGCTGGGCCATGGAGGGGGTAGGCCACCGGAGGACGCACCACTTGGTCTTTTTGACGCGCCAGTCGAGCACGGGCTTGAGGATGCGGGAGGCCCGCTTGACGTCCTCTTGGGGAACGTCGGTGGTCTCGAAGACATTTTGCGAACCGCGGAGGGCGATGTAGGCGTCCATGTGCTTCATGCGGTCCATTTCCCAAGAGAGGGCGGCTTCGAACTGCTCGTCCTCGGCAAAGATAAGAAGTTCGCGGTCGATTCGGGCGTGCTGGAGCTGAACGAAAGGCGTAGCACCGCGTTCCCGGACAGCCCGGACGAGGGCGAGGGTCATGGCGTGCGGAACATCGAAGGCGTGAATGAGAACCTTTTCCCCGGCTTGGAGGTCAGTGGAATGGGAAACGAGGTTGACGGCGAGTTGTCGGAAGCGTGGGTCCATGAAAGGGAGTTTTGGTTGCGGGCTAGCTAGATGCCCCGGCGGATTTTGGAGCCGGGAAAGTTGATGCGTACTCGATAGACTTTTTTGACGCGGTTAAAGATTTCCTGAGTGTCGGGATTGAGGCGCACGGGGACCTCCATCCTGCGGATATCCACCACGGCAGTGAAGCCGCGCTCGGTGAAGACGTCGATGAGCATGGCGATGGCGAGCGGATTGTCGAAGACTGGGTCCTCGGAATTGATGTATGCGAGCCCGGACATGGAGTGTTTCTCCACGATGGGAATGAACTTGGTCTTGATGAGGTACACAACCTGCTCGAAGAGTTCGGTGTGGAACTTTTCGTAGGAATCAAGACGGTTGACCAGCAGTTGTCGGGCGTTGAGTGAGAGCTTTTCGGCGAGAGGGATGGATGAGATGCGGTCGTAGGTGGTCTGGTCGAGTTCGAGGGAGCTTTGGTACTTTAGCTCGTTGATGATGCGCTGCTGGACCTCGATGACAGTACCCTGGGCGTTGATGAAGTGGTAGTGGAAGACCTCACGCAGGGTAGTAAGGGAGTCGTAGGTAGACTCCTTGAAGGTCTTGTAGCGGTTGTGAGCGGCTTCTTCATCGAGGTCGGTCTTGCGGACCTCCACCTTCTGTCCCACGCCCGAGGCCTCCACCTCAGCATTGTGGGCTTGGGCGCGGTGCCCACGGGCGAGTTGGCGGCGCACGCTCTCGGACTCGTCCACGAAGAGCATAATGATGTGGAAGCGGGGCTTGGGGAAGCGTTCCTCATCGGGAGTGCCGAGGTATTTGCCGCGCAACTCCATTAGGCGGAGGTAGAGGAACTTGAGGCATTCGACCTGAATCCCGGTGCGAGGATAACCGTCCACAATGGCACCAATGCGGTAGGCGGGGTCTAGCAGCGAGCGGAAGATCAACTCAGTGACTTCGCGGTCGCCAACCAGTAGGCCAGCGTCGATTTTCTTGCGGGCCTCGGGACTTTGGAGCAACTCGCTCACCACGATGGGCTTGGCGGTGAGGTCGCTGAACTCCATGATGAAGGCGGTCTGCGTCCCCTTGCCCGCCCCGGGGGCGCCATTGAGCCAAAAGATTTCGGCAGGGAAGCGAATGTTTTCGGGGCCGAACTCGTGCTCCAGACTCTGCCACACGGCTTGAAAGATGAGTTGAGGGTCCTTTACCTCCAAGTCCTGAACGGGTTTAACCGATACTTTGCCGGGCTTTCGCTTTTCGATCTTCTCCGCTTGCTTTGTATTGGAAGCGCTCTCTTCCACCGTCTTCACTGGTTTGGTTTCATTGTTTTGACTCTGAAGCACTAACGCATGAAAAAAGCGGCCCGCCTCAAAAGGGCAAGCCGTTACGCACTAGAAGTTGACTCGCATTGGACGGAACCGTACCTCTCACTTGCTTAAGGGCTGTTTATGTCGATGTTAAGACTTCAGAAGGAGAAGCCGACTCCCAATTCGAAAATGTCTCCCTTGGGTATGCCTTCGGTGAAACGACGCTCCTGGGCGGAAAACTTCCACTCGGCCCTGGCCATTAGGTTTTCCCTGTACCAGACTAGGACAGGCCCCGTGTGGATGGACTCACCCGCATAAGCACCCGTACGCGCGTCACCCGCTTCCTGCCTGCGCCATGAGAGGTCCCACATGAGAAAGGCCCCGGTGAGAGAGTCGGCATCGTCGTAGAGTTTGACACCGAGGTTCACATCCAGTCCCCACAGATCACCTTCCTCCAAACTGTCCTTTCCCTTCCGGTTTTCCCAGTGGAAAAGGTCGTAAAGTTGGTAGAAGTTCAGGTTCGGCAGACGCTCGAAGAGAAATCCCTCACCTGAGTAGGAAAGGCTGAGACCAAGGTCCCAGCTTCCGTCGCTCACGGCATAGGCTCCGTCAGCGTCGCCCGTGGGCAGGCGCAGCTGCGGAGTCAGGCCGAAATTGTCAGTGTAGCGGGTAAGGTTTCGATACTTCCTCAGAGGAGCAGCAAGGATAAGGTCCCCAAGCCCAGAGGCTTCTTGTTCGACGAGCACGCCGCCCGAAAAGACGGTTCGCTCCTTGTTCAGGTAGGGCAACTTGGCAGTCAACCGGATGGCCCGATTGAAGGTGTAAACGCCCTCCAACCAGGTTTGCCGGGCGTAGCGCTCCAAACCTTGCGGATTTGCGAGATTGGAGGCGCCCACAAGCAACTCGTCCGAACCGTACCAAACTTGTCGAAATTGAAGCCCGTAGCCACCGGCCCAGCGCGGAGCCATGTCCATAATGGGCTGGTGGGCAAGGAGGGTGGAGAGAGGGGCGACCACCCCAAAGGTGACCGCCCGAACTAAATGATTCATGATTCCGTTCCACCTCAGCTCTTTTCCGCAGGACGCCTAAGAACGGGTTTCCCGTCCAGCAAGATCCAGCCCTCAGAAACCTCGTAGCCGGCGGCCTTAACGGCCTCGAACAACTTGGTCCATTCGAGCGACTCACCTTTTTTCAAGGCAACCACGATGAAGCCCGCATTTTCGTCCAAGGTGATACCCTTCTGCGGCTTGGAAGCATCCACGAAGGCAAGTTTGGAAACCTTCTTGCGGATGCCTTGGGCACAGAAAGCACAAACAAGACCGTCAACGCGGAGACTTACTTCGCCCGCTTGGATAGCAGGTGGTTCCTTCGCGCCAGTCGCGGAAGCTTGCTCCGCCTTGGTGACTTTGGCGGGAGCGTGAATCAGAATCAGTAAAGAAAATAAACCAGTAACAAAAATTTTCATAATGAGTGGAAATCAAGGGTTTCAATTGCACGGGAAGGACTCTACCACGCGGAGGAACTTCCCAAGAACGGACAACCTGCCGGGAGAGCGACGCCCCGGCGAATTCCTCACACGAGAAATGTTTGATAGAGGATGGGGACCGGCGTCGAACCCCGTTCGAGAGCTCCCGAGTGAAGACACCCGATTTTTTTCCGTAAAGGAAGTTCAATTCGGGCCATGTAAGCCGATTCGGCGAAAAGGGAAGTGGAGAAGAACCCGGAAGCGGAGAGAGAGGCTACGGGCTCGGCCTGTACCACGACGAGAAAAGAACAGGCGCAGTCTGGGTGGATCGGACCGGAGCTGGTCGGGAAAGCGGATTCCTCATTTTCGTCTCCGGAAGAACAACAGGAAGAAGTTTCTGATTCGACCACGAGCCAACCAGTGATGACTTCGCCAAAGCAACAACAAGCCGGGACCGCCACCAAAAAGGCAAGGAGTAGGCTTAATTGTTTAGAGCCCAAAGTCATGACTTAGGACTTTATATGACGAAATTTGTCCCAAGTCAAACCCGACGCAGTTAAACCGAACGGGTCACGGACGAATTTCCCTCAAGGGGTGTAGTTCGAAATGGTCGGGTGAAGCGGAATCTCCCACGAGCGCACGATATTTCTTTTTAAGAAGGATTTTTTGTTCGGCTACAGCGTAGGCGAGTTCGGCAAGGAGGTCGGCCGAGTTAGGGAACTCGTGAACGAGGGCGGCGGTGGAAAGTAAGGTTTCGAGATTGAGGTAAAAGGGGGCGCCAAATCCTTTGCCGTAAGGTTTGACGAAGAGGAGAGAACCGGGGCCGATGGTGACGGCCTTTGCGCCGCTCGGATTTTCGACCCGAAAGGAACCGGCGGCCACGATGAGTTTGAGGCCGCCCGAGACGAGGGTTTCGGCAAGAAGAACGCCGCGCCCTAAAAGGCAAACTTCCGCCTCGGGCCCACCTAGGTGAAAAGCAGGGAGGTCGCGAACGGCTTTGTCACGTTGGTCGAGCAAGAGGGCACCTTGGCGGAGGGTGAAGACGCGGGAGGAAACATCGAAAGCGGTCCCTTGCAAAAAGCGAAGGGTACGGGGGCCTTCGCTGAGTAGTAGCTTGGCACCGCTTCGGCAGGTTACCCGAGAGGGGACGGGAAACGAGGAATCCGCGGCGAGCGGTCGGTAAGTAGTGTTGGAGTCGGCAAAGATTGCTCGAAAAAGAACGGTTCCGCTCAGATCAGCAACTCGCCACTCGACAGGTTCGGGAGGACGGGCCGCGAGCAGGACTGGAGAAGCGAGCACGAAGATCAATAGCTTTGCCTTGAATGAAACGGAGTGCTTCATCCCTCAGAAGCGGAATGAAGCACTGATACCAAGACCGGCGTCCCAGTTCACATACTCGGCGGAGTCTCCCAAGGCGGTCTTGGCCTTTTCGTTGCCCCTCTTGTCCTGGTAGTTGCCAAAGGCCCTGATGTACAGCCAGGAAGTGAAGCGGCAGACAAGGGCGAGTTCCCCGTGACCGAGGTAATCGACGCGCCCGATCGACTCGCCCTTGTCGTAGGCAGAACGCATGAGGGAGAGAGAGGGCGTAAAGAAGAAGTAGCCGGAGTCGTCGAGAGGGAGGAGCAAGGCGAGGTTGAGGGCGGAGCGCAGGTTGTCGCCCGCGTCGTCGAACTGCCCCGCGACTTGGTAGGAGCGGTAGATCTTGGTGAAGGCATACGTGACGGACACGTCCAAGTCCAAATAACCCGAGCCCAAGGCGTAGGAACGACCGATGGCGAGCGAGGGGGCGACGGCGTGGTATAATTTGTCGCCAGCGTGAAAGTCGTGAAGCTCGTCGTAGGAGGTGTTGGCGGAAAGCTTCCAACCGGAGGCTAGGGCGAACTCGCCGCCAAGGGATCCGGAGCGGAACTCGTAATCGAGGGCTTGGAGAGAGGAATCGACGGAGTCCGCGCCGTCCACGGCGAAACGCCCGAACCAAGCGCGTTGCCAAAGGGCGGTCACGGAGGGCGTAAAGGTGGAACGCGCGGGGCCGGAGAGGACGGGAAATTCGAGCCGGGCGACGGCGGTGGTTTCCACAGCGGAGGCGGCCTGCTCGGCGGAACCGGAGCGGGCCACGTTGGCGGAACGCAGGGAGCGAGTGTCGGACTGAAGAACCCAGTGAAACTTTTCGGACTGCTCGGCCAGCAACTCGCCAGAGGGAGCCTCGGCCAGTTCCACGACTTCCTGCACGCCGGTTGGAACGGAAGCGGCGGAGGCGGAACCGGTAGCGTTCACTTCGGGGCGGGAATCTTTCACAACGAGCGCATACTCCTGGCCGGAAAGCCCCGGACGAAAGCTTCCCACGAAGAGGAGAGCAAAACCGACGAAGAGAGCAACTGGCCCGGAGCCGAAAGTCGGACTCGGACGCGGATGCGAGTCAGGGCAGTTTGGTGACGTTGATTTTCGTTCCATGGAGGTCGAAGGACGAGCGGTCGATGATGGCGTTGCCGCCGTGGCTAACATTATTGAGGAAGTTGACGCGTCCATAGGCTCGGTTCTCGACACCGAAGGTAGGGTACTTGGCATCGATCGGACCTTTAAGACTTTGCAGCAGGACGGAGGTGGCGGCGGGGAAATCGACGTTTTTCAGGTCTATGGTGATGGCCAGCATGTGGATTTCGCGGAGAGCGGAAGAGAAACGAGCGTTGTCCACGGAAAGGTCGAGCAGGGCTTGGAAACGAACTTGTTCGGAAGCGGTAAGGTCAATGTTGGCGAGAGTAAGGTCTCCGAGACTGCGGAGGTAGAGTTTATGGCCTGCGGCGAAGGTGGCGTCCGAAACGGACCAATCGGAACGAGAGGCGACGACGAGATCGGCGAGGGCTGCGTCGAGAGAGGAACCGGAGGCGAAGGAAAGATTGTCACCACCGATGAGGACGATGCGGGCGGCGGAACCTTGGAAGTTAACCGTGCCGGAGAGTGAGAGGGTGGAGGTGGCGCCAAGAAGGATGGTGTCTTGACCGGAGGCAAGGGCCGCGGAGGTGTCGTAACTGCCAGAAGCGAGGGAGAGGTTACGACCGGCGGCGGCGACGTAGGCGGCGGTGGGGAAGGAATCGGTGGCGAGGTGACCCCATACGGAAGTAAGGTCGGCGGCGAAGGAGTTGTCGGTGAGGTCGGTTTGGCCGAAAAGAGCGGAGGCGGGGAAGGAACTGGTCAAGGAGCGGTCAGCGAGGAGACGGGCGGCGAGGTCGCCGACGTCGAGAAGGGATGAAACGGCGGTACCGGAAACGTTTTCGAGGAGGGTGGCGACGAGGGAGTCGTTGTCGGCCGCGTGCGAACTTTGGGCGAGGGCGGCTATGCGTTGAAGGTGGACGTCGGCGTAGGTGGCGGGATAAGAACCTCCGGGGAATAGTTTCTTGATTTCGGCAAGGCGCCCGAGGGCGGGGA
>CAXGVD010000107.1:0-7681 GCA_964012695.1 uncultured Opitutia bacterium | reverse complement strand
CAACGTGCTCTTGCCGCAGCCACTTCCGCCCATCACCACAAGGGCACGTCCGCGCCTAGCCTGGAAGGAGACTCCGCCAAGGACCTCGAAGGCGCCGTAGGCGAGGGACAAATCCTCGACGCTCAAAACGACTTCCATCGCCTGCTCTTCTTCTCGTTCGTTCATGCTCGCTTTAGCGAAGGTCCAGCACGCTGTAGAAGACTTCGAACACGGCGTCGGCTACGACGACCAGCGTGACGGACAAGACAACGGAATTCGTCACCGCCCTTCCCAATGCAGCGGAATCACTACCACAACGAAGCCCCTTGCAACACCCGACCATGCCAATAATCCACCCGAAAGCTAGGCTCTTGAGCAAACCGGACCACACCTCCCACATCGCGTCCAGCGCCACTTGGGTTTGTTCCAGATAGTGGTGAAAGGAAAAATCCAGCACAACCACCCCCACGAGCAAACCGCCGAGGATCCCGACCACGTTGGAATACAAGGTGAGCAGCGGCGTCATGACAAACAAGGCCAAGGTGCGTGGCAGCACAAGAAACTCCATCGGGGAGAGTCCGAGTGTGCGAAGGGAATCGATTTCCTCGTTCAACTTCATGTTTCCCAGTTCCGCGGCGAAAGACGCGCCCGTGCGCCCCGCCATAACGATGGCGACCATCAGGCCGCCCATTTCTCGTACCATCGCGAGGCTCACCAAATCCGCCACATAGATGTGGGCGTTAAACTTGTCCAACTGCACGCTGCCCACGAAGGCCAAGGTGAGGCCTGACAAAAAGCTGACCAAGGACACGATGGGCAAGGCCGAAGCACCGCAGGCCCGGCATGCGGCGAGGAAGTCACGCCCGCGCCACTTCGCCCGAAGGGCACACGCCCGGCCCAGAGCGATGGTCCACTCGCCCAGAAAGGCCAAGGCCTCTCCCACTGCCTGCGCTCTCGCCAGAACGAACGAGCCGACCGACTCAAGAAAACCCCGTGCGCTCCCCTCCTCCACGACGCCCTCCGAGCACACCTCAGCCAACCGAAGCAACTTTATCAATCCTTCGGGAAGTTCGGACAAATCGACCTCCAACCCCTGTGCCCGGCAATCCTTCAGACAACCATTCAGAAAAGCGGGCAAGGTAGAGTCCCAAGCCACGCCCTCGTCCAACTTGAAAGACGCCCTCCCCAGCTTCTTACCTTCCGCCAAGCTTCGGCTCCACTCTCGCCTCGGCCCACACGCCCCCCCCGACTCCGTGCTCCAGTCGCCCGAAACCACACAACGCAAGACCTCGCCCGAGCCCCCGCAAAGAAGGCGAGGCGGCCCCGATTCTCCTTGATCCCCGCTCATTGCTCGATAGTCACCCGCATTTCGTTTCGTTTCGGCATTGCGTCGAAGTACTCATCACAAACCACTCAACCCGAAAGGGCAAATACGTTGCGCGCCATCCTCTTCGACCTCGACGGCACCCTGATCGACCAATTCACCGCCATCCACAGGGCCTATGCCCGGGTAATGGAAAAACTAGGACTTGAGCCCGCAGACTACGACACCGTGCGGAAAACCGTGGGAGGATCCACGGATGCCACCATGACCTGCCTCGTCGGCCCGGAACTGGCCCACAAGGGCTTGGAAATCTACCCTCCCATCTTCGAGGAGGAAATGCTACACGGCCTCGAAGCCATGCCGGGCTCCATGGAAATCCTCCAAGCCCTCCGGGGCAAAGGGGAAAAAACCGCCGTGTTCACCAACAAGGTGGGGTCACACGCCCGGGCCGCTTGCGACCACCTCGGCTTGACCCCCTTGGTAGACCTCGTCATCGGCGTGAAGGACACCCCGTGGCGCAAACCTGAACCCGAGTTCACCCGCCACGTACTCGACATTCTAGGGGCCAAGGCGGAACATTCCCTACTCGTCGGCGACTCTCCCTTCGACGCCGCCTCCGCCGCAAACGTCGGCATGCCCTGCCGCCTCGTCACCACGGGAACCCACTCCGCCGAAGAACTCAAGGACACTGGAGCCCTCTCCATCCACGCCAACCTGCCCGGCCTCGCCCGGGCCGCCTGGGGCCCCTATCTGCTGCCGTGAGCCTCGGACTCGGCGAAACTTGCTCTCTCGCCTGCGCCCTGCTGTGGGCGGTGGCGACCATTTCTCTCAAACGAGCGGGCGAAACCATTCCCGCCTTCGAGCTGAACCTCTGCAAAAACATCGGCATCGCTCTCCTCATGCTCCCTCCCATCTTGCTTTTCGAGGCGAACGTCTTCACGGACTTCACCCCCAGTGAAATCTTCCTTCTCCTGCTCAGCGGGTTGATCGGCGTGTGCCTCGCTGACTGGCTGCTGCTCCCCTCCCTGCAACTCCTCGGAGCAGGAAGAAACGCTATTCTCGACTGCCTGTACTCTCCCTTCGTCATCCTCTTCGCCCACCTATTCCTGGGCGAGAAGCTCACCCTCGTCCTCCTGCTTGGCGCCGCCCTCGTGGTCACGGGAATCCTAGCCGCCACCCTCTGCGACCGGCATTCGGACAAGGTCAAGGACCTCCCACGCGGTCTGGTCTACGGAGTCGCCTCCATGGTGGCGATGGCCGCCGGAATCGTAATGGCCAAGCCCGTTCTGGAAACCGCCCCCTTTTACACTTCATCTGAACTGCGGATGCTGGCGGGAGCGGGCGGCGGCTTACTCGGTCTTCTCCTCACCCGCAAGACCCGCCCCTTTCTTAGCCTCGTCGCCTCCCACGACTTCCCGCATCTTCGGGTTTGGGTCGGCGTCTGCATCCCCGCCTTCTTCGCCATGTGCCTGTGGATTCTCGGCTACCGCCTGATAGAGGCCTCCGTCGCCTCCATCCTCAATCAAACCTCCACCTTCTTCATCCTCGCCCTCGCCGCCCTTTTCCTCGGCGAACGGCTCACCCCGCCCAAGCTCCTTGGTTCCCTCCTCGCCTTCTCCGGAATCGCCCTAATCACCTTCGCCTGAGGTAAAAGGCGTTTGACCAGCCCCCTCCGGCGCATAAATTAGGCAACTCCACGCGTCGAACAAGCCAAACTCGTCGCACCCTGCCAACCCAATACGCCACCATGAACGCCGAAACCACCTCACCGCGCGTCGAATCGAACTTCGATCCGTTCGACGACGCAGAAAACTGGAATGCATTAGAATCGCGCATGCGCGATTGGGATAACACCGCTCCCAAAACCGTCCTCCTAATAGGGCAAGACACCGCCGAAACCCAAGCCTTCGCCCAAGCAATAGACGACGCCGGTTTCTCCTGCCGCACCTGCAACAGCGGAAGCGAAGCCCTGCGGTCCTCCCGTGCGAAAAGCTTTCCGGTTGTCGCCATTCGCCGCGGCCTGCCCGATGTGGGCGGAGACGACCTCGCCCGCATACTCCGAACCCACAACCTCCCCGAGGCGGAGTTCGTCCTGCTTGAAACCGACGAAGCCCAGACCGCCGCCACGGAAGTGGAACAGGCTCACGCCAAACGGCTTAAGACCGACCGAAAGAACCGCTTTTACGGCGAAACCCTCGGCGGCGCCCTGTACACAGGACTCTCACGACTGAAACGTCAGGCCGAAGAAGACGACCACGCCCGCCACCTCCGCAACGACTTCCGGCAAGAACTCGAAAAACTCGCCAGCAGCGATTCCGAAATCACCCGCGACGAAGACTCCTTCAAGAATTTCCTCGCCGATTCCCTGCACGACTCCGAAGACGATTCCCCTGAAGGCCTGCTGGAGCGAGCCATCCAAGCCGTAAAGGACCTCAACGACAAACAGGCCCATCCCGTACCCGCAAAGAAATGATTCCGACATGAAGAACCCACCGCCCTTCAGCGCGATTCCCTGGTTGATCCTTCTAGGAGTGACCCAAGGGCACGTCTCGGCTCAGGAACGAGACATTTTCGACCTCACCATCGAGGAACTCATGAACGAGTCGGTTACCTCCGTGGCCGGTGTCGAAAAATCGAGATTCCACACGCCCTCCGCCATTCACGTCTTAACGGCGGACGACGTAAAACGCGGCGGCCACCGCAAATTGGCCGAAGCCCTGCGCATGGCCCCCGGCATGCATGTGGGCCGGCTGGACGCGAACCGGTGGGCCGTGACTTCCCGCGGACACAACAGCCTCTTCAGCAACAAGTTACTCGCCCTTGTGGACGGCCGCACCATCTACACGCCCCTCTATTCGGGCGTATTCTGGGACGTAAACGACGTGATGCTCGAAGACTTGAACCGCATCGAAGTGGTCCGGGGACCAGGGTCAACCCTCTGGGGCGCCAACGCCATGAACGGCGTGATCAACGTAACCACCAAATCCGCCAAGGACACCCAAGGCTCCTTCCTCTCCGCCGCCGGCGGCTCCCACGAAAGGGCCTACGCCGGGATCAGGCACGGTGGCTCCATCGGCGAAAACACCTGGTACCGGGTCTGGGGCTCCTTTTCAGAGCACGCCTCCCATCGTTTTGCCGCGGGAGGGGAAGAACCGAGCGACTGGAGCTTCTCCCAAGGTGGATTACGCTTGGACAACGAATCGGCAGACGCCCGCTCCTTCTTGATCCTCAACCTCTACGACGCCCCCCGCATCGGAGAGTCCACCTTCATGATCGGCGACGGAAAGGCCCACGGCGGCTCCCTCTCGATTCGCAGGGAAGCCGACTTCACCTCCAAAGACGGTGGCTGGAGCATACAAGCCAATCTGGGCAGGAACGAACGCCACACAGCCTTAGGCTTCGACTACAAACTGGACCTCGCCGAACTGGACCTCCGGACCAACCTGCGTCTTTCTCCACGGCACGAACTGCTGGCGGGATTGGCCTACCGCCGGCACAAACTTAAAGTCATTGAACAAAGTGTCGTCGTCTCCTTCGCAAAACAAGTCACCTCCATGGGAATCGGAAGCGCCTTCGTCCAGGACACCGTCACACTCTCGGACGACACCCACCTCATGCTCGGTACGAAATATGAGGACAACGGCTTCACGGGAAGCGAATGGCAACCGTCCGCGCGCTTATCCCATGCCTTCCACGAAAGTCTGTTCGGCTGGCTGGCCGTAAGCCGTCCGGTACGCACACCGTCCTTCTCGGAAAACTACATCTCCGTCCTGACCGGGGCCGGCCTCTCCTTTCTCACGGGTCACGAAAACTCCCTCTCCGAAGAATTGCTCGCCTACGAAGCGGGACTCCGCACCCGCTTTACCGAAAAACTCTTGTTCGACTTCTCCATCTTCTTCAACGACTACGATAAGCTCGTCGACCGCCCCACCAACGCCGTTGGCGTGGTCAATGGAAACTTCATCAATTCTGGCCAAGCGGAATATGCGGGTCTGGAAGGCGTGCTGCACTGGACCGCCTCCCCCACGCAGCGGTTCGACCTCTCCTACAGCTATCTGGAGCAACGCAACTACCGGAGCCCGGGCTTCTGGGGTTCGGCGAGCAACTTCAATTCGAAGCACCTACTCCATCTCGGCTCCTCCACCGCCTTGAGCGATCGCCTCCAACTCGACTTGAACGCCTATTATGCGAGCGAAATCGATTTTTACCGGCTGCCCGCCCACTTCCGCCTCGACCTCGGTTTGACCTGGACCCCGAACGAGGAGTGGGAATTCCGCCTCCAAGGACAAAACCTCACGGACCCCCATCCCGAGTTTTCGGAAAACCTCCTCTTCTCCAACCTCGTCGACATCCAGCCCTCGTTCCTCTTCTCCGTAGGCCGCCGCTTCTGAGAAAGAAGCCGAAGCACCCGACATGCGCCCTTCAAGCAGATCCCACTCGGCTTCCGGTTTCCGGCGCCTGTATCTGCTCGCTCTGTCCGCACTCGCAAGCTTCGGAACTCAGGCCCAGAGCGATGTGGACGAAACCCGAGCCGCCCAAATCAAGGCGGCATACCTGCGGCACTTAGCCGGTTACGCGGAATGGCCAAACGGCACCTTCGAGACCCTCCGTCACCCAATCGTCATCGCCATTGTGGGCAAGGACCCCAACGGAGTGGGCCCGCTCCTCGCTCAAGCCGTCGAGGAAAGGATGCTCTCCGCAGGCGGACGGGAATTGAAGGTGAAACTCCTATCTGACCCGCCGCCGCCCGGCAAGCCGCTGCCTCCCTGCCACCTCATCTTCCTTACCGAGAACGCCGTCCTAAACTGGAAAGACTGGAAAAACGCCCTCGCGGGAAGACCCGTTCTCACCGTATCGGAAAAGCAAGGCTTCGCCAAAGAAGGAGGCATGGTCGAGTTCACCATGATGCCAGGAAGCGCCCGACGCGTATCCATCCGTCTCGCCATCAACGTGGAGGCCTCCGCCAAAGCTCGCCTCAAGATCAGCTCACGCCTCCTCGGCCTACCCGGAGTGAAACTCGTAAAACCGTGAAACAGGAAGAAGACGCCCCCCCCTTCCACCTTCGGACCGGTCTGGCCTTCCGGACGAAGATCATGCTATCGACCTTCGCCGCCGTCTGCCTCGGCATCCTACTCACCGCCATTACCTTCATCCTCGTGGACGTCTCCGCCACCCGAGACCTCATCGAGGAAAACCTACTCGCCCAAACCGAAAGCCTCGCACACAACGTGGAGGCGGCCATCGACTTCGACGACGTCGCTGCCGTCAACGAAGACCTCGAACGCCTCCGAGACCAACCCCACATCCTCCGCGCCGCCGTGTACAAGGCCCAACTCACCGACACGGGCGGCCAACGTCAGGAACTGTTCGCCAAATACAGAAGGGACGACGAAGACGCTCCCTTCCCCGAAGTCACCAACCCCTCCCTGGAGTCCTGGCAAGAATCCTCCACTTGGTGCATCCGCCCCGTCAAGCACGAGCGCAGGGCCATCGGAGCCGTCTTCCTCGAACGCGAACTCGCCGACCTCGACACCAAAATCAACCGGTACGCAAGCACCGGCTTCGGCGTGTTGGCCGTAGGCTCCCTCTTGACCATCATCGGGGCACTTCGCTTCCAACGTATCCTCACCCTGCCCGTCCTCGAACTCACCAAGGTCGCGGGAAAAGTCGCCGCCACCAAAAAATACGACGTCCGAGCGAACAAGCTTTCCCATGACGAACTGGGAGATCTCACCGACGTCTTCAACGACATGCTCTCCACCGTCGGCGACGCCCACCGAATCCTCCGCGAGTCCAACGAAGAAATGGAAGCCCGCGTGGAAGAACGCACCCGCGAACTATCTCTCGCCAACGAAAAACTCGTGGGCGAAATGAAGGAACGAGAACGCGCCGAGAAAGAACTTTTGGACGCCCACCGCCGCCTCATACGCCAGGAAAAACTCGTAACCGTGGGCCAGGTCTCCGCCAATGTCGCCCATGAATTGCGCAACCCGCTGGGAGCGGTCCGCCAATCCCTCTACTTCCTCCGAAAAAAAGGTGAGAAGGTGGCCCCGGACAAACTCCGGAAGCATCTGGACGTCATCGGCTCCGAGCTTTCCCGGGCCGACGAGGTCATCGACGGGCTCCTCGATCTCACCCGTGATGCCTCTATAAAAAAGACCCACCTTGATCTCGCCACCTTGGTGGAGGAAGTGGTTCACTACTGCAGGTTGCCGAAAAACATCCATTTCGACACTGACTTCTCCTCTGTTCCCTTCGTCATCTACGCGGACCCTACCCTCCTCCGACAAGTCTTCGTGAACCTCGTCACCAACGCCCAGCAAGCAATGTCCCAAGGCGGGCAGCTCACCGTCAAGGGGGAGAAAAACGAAGAAGGCA
>CAXGVD010000106.1:0-7700 GCA_964012695.1 uncultured Opitutia bacterium | reverse complement strand
TTGCCCACTCCAGTTATGCGGGCGCCTTCGATAAGGATGGTTCCCGTCTCGGGGTCTTTTCCAGGGGCGGGTACGATGTAGCCCCCTACCAAGGCGTGGACGCGAGGAGCGTCCGGCCTGACTCCTGGAGGAAGCAGGGGGACGGAGGGTTCCTTGGCGGCCAAAAAGGTTGAGGCAAGCAGCAAGGAGATGGTGTGTGGGAAAAGTCTCACGAAGACTTCACCAAAGCCTCAAGGCGACGGAATGGCAAGCCGCCAATGGAACCAGAGACCGCGTTTTAAGAAACGCGGGTACTTTTGGTTTTGTGGCGTGGCGAATTGGGCTACTTCGCTTTGATTTTGCCTACTTTTTTCCAGCGTCCGGTTTTGCCGGAGTCAAGGACGGCTTCGCAGACGTATTGGGTTTCGAGGGCGTCGCGGAAGTCGGGGCGGAGTGGACGCTTCTTGCGGGAGGAGAGGCCTTCCACGAAGTCGGCGAACTGGTTGATGAAGGTGTGCTCGTAGCCGATGTTGAGGCCGGGAACCCACCACTTGTCCATGTAGGGGTGGTCGCCGTCGGTGACATGGATGGAGCGCCAGCCTCGGGTTTGCTTGTCTTCCTTGTCGTAATCGAAGTAGTCGAGGCGGTGTAGGTCGTGAAGGTCCCAAGCGAGAGAGCCTTCGGCACCGTTGATTTCGAGGGTGTAGAGAGCTTTGTGTCCGCGGGCGTAGCGGGTGGACTCGAAGATGGCGAGTGAGCCGTTGGCGAATTTGCAGAGGAAGGCGCAGGCATCGTCGATGGTGACCTTTTGCTTTTTGCCTGTGCCGGTGTGGGTACGTTCCTTGATGAAAGTTTCCGTCATGGCGGAGACCTCGGTGATGGGGCCGTTGAGCCAAATGGCGGTGTCGATGCAGTGGGCGAGGAGGTCACCCGTGACGCCCGAGCCGGCCACCTTGGCGTCGAGGCGCCAGAGGCCTTCGCCGCCTTGGGGGAGGTCGGCGTCGATTGTCCAGTCCTGAAGGAAATTGGATCGGTAGTGAAAGATTTGGCCGAGGCGACCTTCGTCTATGAGGTTTTTAGCGAGGGTGACGGCGGGGACGCGACGGTAGTTGTACCAAACCATGTTTGGGACGCCCGCTTTCTCCACGGCCTTGACCATGGCTTCGCCTTCTTTGCAGTCTAGGGCGAGGGGCTTTTCGCAGAGGATGGCCTTGCCTGCTTGGGCGGCGGCGATGGCGATGTCGTGATGGACATTGTTTGGGGCGGCGATGTCTATGACGTCGATGTCGTCCCGCTCCACGAGCTTCTTCCAGTTGGTCTCCACGGATTCGTAGCCCCACTGGTCGGCGAAGGCTTGGGCCCGGTCCTTGTTGCGGGCGCAGACGGCGGCGAGCTGCGGCTCGTACTTAAGGTCGAAGAAGTTGGAGACCTTGCGGAAGGCGTTGGAGTGGGTGCGGCCCATGAAGCCGTAGCCGATGAGTCCGATGCGAAGAGGTTTTTTCGTGGCCATGATGCGTTGAACGGATGGTTGAGAGGAGTTCTGCGAGTAAGTAAAGTATTCGGGTGGAACGGGTGGGGCGGGGTAGAGGGGGAGGGCGGGGAACCTTTTCCGGAGCCGAACCCGCGCGGGGTGGATTCGGCTCCGGAGAGAAGGCTTGGCGGGGCTTAATCGTTGAAGTCGACTGTCTTATAGCCGCCTTGGCTTCGGAAGTAGAGGAATATAAAGAAGTAAATGACGGCCATGGCTCCGGGGATGTAGGCGTCCGCTCGGAGGGTGCGGCGATCGCCTTCTATGCTGGCGGCGTGAATGGCTTCTTCTTCGTCCGACAGAATCTTTACGGCGTCCTCGGGTTTGCCGGGCGTGCCCAGCTCGAGTACTTTTGCTTCGACGAGGGCGTTTTCGACTTTTTTAGCTTCTTTGTGTTTTTTGCGGGCTTCGTCTTTTTCCTTGTCGGTTTTGCCTTCGAGTTTCTTTTCATCCAAGTCCTCTAGCTTGCCTTCTTCGAGGATGGAGCGGGCTGTTTTCAACTTCCCTTGAATGGGACTGAGTTGCTTGCCGTCCAGTCCTTTACTTTCGGCGAAGAAGAGGAAGGAGCTTGATTTTTCACTTTGAGCGGTCTCGAAAATGGAGGAGTTGTTTTCGACGTCATGTTCTTGGAGGGCTTCACCTGCGAAGCGGTCCTTGGCGTAGCCTAGGCCAGGGCCGCCTATTAAACCGGCGGAGAGCATGCCGATTCCTCCCATGATGCTGATGGCGACGGCTCCAGTGCGCGGATAGCGGTCGGAGGCGACGGCGAGCATGGTAGGCCAGAAGAAGGTTTTCCCGATGCCATAGATGGCCAAGGCGATGAAGGCGCTTTCGAAGGTGGTGATGTTGCTGGCCATGTTCAAGCCGAGGCAGGCGAGGATGGCACAAGTGAGCAGAATGCCTATGGGGGAGAGTCCGAGTTTGCTTTCAATGAAGTCGGCGCAAAAGCGGAGGGCGAACATCATCATGGAGGTGAAGACGAAGAGGATTTTTCCTTGTTCGGAGGTCAGGATGTTGCCCGTGATGTTTTGGATCCAGCCGTCCGTACCCAGTTCCACCGCTCCCACGAGTGCATGGGTGATGAAGAGAATGAATAGGAGGAAGGAGCCCACGGCCCACTTCATGGTGACGCCGAGGCCAGCGAGCAGGACGCCGCCGATGATGACGGAGCCGAGGACGGGAAGTTCGAAGGCCATTTGGAAATAGCCTCCCAACAAAATGCACACGGCTAAGAGGCCCAAGGTTTGGGTGGAGACTTCGGTTTGCTGGCGGGTGAGCATGCCGGCTATGACCAGGAGGACGACGCCGAGGCAGTAGGAGGAGGCGAGATCAAAACCGAGGGAGCCGTTGAAGAAGAGGACGAGCAGGTAGCAGACTACAAGGGCGCCGAGCACGCCGACGTCCTTGAACATTTCGCCGAGTCCCAGTCCTTTTTCGGAGACTTCGGACTTGGGGAACTTTTGGCCGAAGAACATGTAACCGTAGGCGAGGGTCGGAATGAGGTACAGTGCCAGTTGCTCTTTCCAGCCCCATTCGAGCATGTCGTCTAGATACCAACCGCACATGCCGCCGAGGACGAGGCCTGCGGGCCAGCTGGCGTGAAGGATGTTGAGGTAATGCGTGCGTTTTTCGGGGAAGAGGGTGGCGACTAGCGGGTTGGCCACTGCTTCGAGAACACCGTTGGCACCGGCGAAGATGAACATAGCCCAGAAGAGGAGCGTGTAGGCCAATTCCGGTGAGGTTTCCGCTCCCGGCATGAAGGTAACAACGGCTGAAAGCACGTGAAGGGCGAAGGCGGCCAGCACCAGTTTGCCGTAGCCGATCTTGTCAACGATGAGCCCGCCTATGATGATGCCGAAGCAAAACCCGGTGAAGCCTGCTCCGCCTATTGCTCCCAGTTGAGCATCCGTGAAACCATAGTCTGCTTTCCAGTTGTCAAGAATGCCGCCTCGGATGGCAAAGCCGACGCCGGCGGCGAGAATGGCCATGAATCCGGCCCACAACAAACGCATTCTGTTATCTTCACTCATGGTATTTATGTCTGGTTTACGTAGCTGAGAAGGGTTTAACTTCGGGGTTTCTGAACGTTGGAGAGGGGATTGCAAGCTTGAAAGGCGGCGGGAGGCGGCGTCTAATCAGCCGTATTTTTGCTTTTTGGCCCAGCTGTCCCGGAGGGGGACGGCTCTGTTGAGGACGGGATTTTCGGGGGTGGAAAGCTTGGAATCGTGTGTGAAGTAGCCGATTCGTTCGAGTTGGAAGGTTTGTTCAGGGGAGTCGGCGAGTGATGGTTCGAGCTTGGCGTCTTCGAGGTTTTGGAGTGATTGAGGGTTGAGGTGGTCGGTGAAGTCTCCGCCTTCGGGGCCTTGTTCGGGGTTTTCGACGGCGAACAGGCGGTCGTAGAGGCGGACTTGGGCGTTGATGGCATGGGGGGCGGAGACCCAGTGAATGGTGCCTTTGACTTTGCGACCGTCGGGGGAGTCGCCGCCTCGGGTTTGGGGGTCGTAGGTTGCCCGGATTTCGGTGATTTCTCCGGTTTCGGGGTCTTTGACGATGTCGGTGGCGGTGACGTAGTAGGCGTACTTGAGGCGGACTTCCCGTCCGGGGGCGAGGCGGAAGTATTTTTTTGGAGGGTCTTCCATGAAGTCATCGCGCTCGATGAAGAGTTCTCGTGAGAAGGGGACTTTACGGGAGCCGGCTTGGGGGTCCTCGGGGTTGTTCACCGCGTCGAGTTCCTCTGTTTGGTCTTGTGGGTAGTTTTCGATGACGAGCTTGACGGGCCGGAGGACGCCGAGGCGGCGGGGGGCGGTTTTGTTGAGGGAGTCCCTGAGGCAGTGCTCGAGGAGGGCGACGTCTATGACGTTTTCACGTTTGGCGACACCCACGCGCTCGGCGAAATCGCGAATGGCTTGGGGCGGGTAGCCTCGGCGCCGTAGGCCTTGCAGTGTGGGCATGCGGGGGTCGTCCCAGCCTTCGACTAGGCCTTCCTCGACGAGGCGGAGCATTTTGCGTTTGCTCATGACGACGTAGTTGAGGTTGAGGCGTGCGAATTCGATTTGACGGGGGTGGTGTATGCCCAGGTTTTGGCAGAACCAGTCGTAGAGCGGGCGGTGGTGTTCGAATTCGAGGGTGCAGATGGAGTGGGTGATGCCTTCGAGGGAGTCGGACTGGCCGTGGGCGAAGTCGTAGGAGGGATAGACTTTCCATTTATCGCCCGTGCGGGGGTGGGAGGCGTGGAGGATGCGGTACATAACGGGGTCCCGGAGGTTGAGATTGGGGGAGGCCATGTCGATTTTCGCCCTTAGGGTGCGGGCGCCTTCGGGGAATTCGCCGGCGGTCATGCGGGCGAAGAGGTCGAGGTTGTCCTCGGGGGAGCGGTCCCGGTGCGGGGAGTTTTGACCGGGGGTGGTGAGGTTGCCTCGGAGGCGGCGGGTTTCCTCGGCGGAGAGGTCGCAGACGTAGGCTTTTCCGTCTTGGATGAGTTGGATAGCCCAGGCGTGGAGTCGGTCGAAGTAGTCGGATGCGTGGAAAAGTCGGTCTTCCCAGTCGAAGCCGAGCCAGCGGACGTCTTCTTTTATGGCTTGGGCGTATTCGGTTTTTTCGGCGGCGGGGTTGGTGTCGTCCATGCGTAGGTTGCAGAGGCCGCCGAATTCCTTGGCGATGGAGAAGTTGAGGCAGATGCTTTTGGCGTGGCCGAGGTGGAGGTAGCCGTTGGGCTCGGGGGGGAAGCGGGTGTGGATCCGGCCGTCGTTTTTGCCGGCGGCGACTTCCTCGGCGACGATGGAGCGTAGGAAGTCGTGGGGCTTTTCCGGTTCGTTTGCGAGTTCTTCTGCGGGATTGGTCATTGCGGGCGGGAAGGTGGCGGTGCGGGGGGAGTAGGGTTCAGTCTGGGCGAGAACCGTACTTTTGGGCGTATTCCTTTTCGAGTTTCTTGAGAGGTTTCTTCCCGAGGGCGTGGCCGGCTTGGGCGAGGAGTTCGAGGGCGTGGCGAAGGCGACTGCGGGTGAGGTCGGGGCCGAGGAGGGCGACGGCCTCGAAGAGTGGCAGGGACACGGCGGAGCCGGCGAGGGCATGGAAGAAGCTGGGCATGATTTCCTTAAGCTTTCGACCTTCGGTCTCGGCGAGGCGGGAGAAGGCTGCAGAGATGGCATCACGGTCCCAGTCGCGCAGTTTCTCGAACTCCCATTCGGCGATTTTCATAATGCGGACGGCGTCGGCGGGTTCCAGCTTGCCGGGGAGTTGCTCAGGGTCGGGGGACACGCGCTCGAGGAAGAGGGGGCTGGCGAGCGGGACGAAGTCGGCGAAGGTTTCGAGGCGTTGGAGGGCGAGTGGGAGGATGCGGCCGAGGTAGTCTTCGTTGAGCTTCCATTTTCGCAGGCGCGAGAGGACTTGTTCTTGGGTGAGTTTTTCCCGGAGGTGGCGTCCGTTGAGCCACTTGAGCTTGTTGACATCAAAGATGGGGCCGCCGAGGCTGATGCGCTTGAGGTCGAAGGTCTCGGCCATTTCTTCGGGGGAGAAGATTTCCCGCTGATCGGGTAGGGTGTAGGCCATCATGCCGAGGTAGTTGACGAGGGCCTCGGGGAGGTAGCCGGCGTCCCGGTAGTGGAAGACGGAGGTGGGGTTCTTACGTTTGGAAAGCTTCGATTTGTCGGGGTTTCGGAGGAGTGGAAGGTGGACGAGAGCCGGTGCTTCCCAGCCGAAGGCTTGGTAGAGGAGAATGTGCTTGGGGGCGCTGTTTATCCACTCTTCTCCCCGGATGACGTGGGTGATGGCCATGAGGTGGTCGTCCACGACGTTGGCGAGGTGGTAGGTGGGAAAGCCGTCCGATTTGCGTAGGACTTGGTGGTCCACTTGGCTCCAGGCGATGCGGATCTCGCCCCGGATTTCGTCCCTGAAGACGCACTCGCCATCTTCGGGGACCTTGAGGCGGATGACGTGGGCTTCACCCGCTTGGATGCGGGCGCGAGCTTCTTCTGGGTCGAGCGATAGGCAGTGGCCGTCGTAGCGCGGAGTTTCCTTTTTCGCCATTTGCTCCTTGCGGAGTCCGTCGAGGCGTTCCGAGGAACAGAAGCAGGGGTAGGCGTGGCCGGAGTCGAGGAGCTTCTCGACATGTCCTTGATAGAGGGATAGGCGTTCGCTCTGGCGGTAGGGCCCGTGGTCGCCGCCCACGTCGGGGCCTTCGTCCCAGTCGAGGCCGAGCCAGCGGAGGGAGTCGAAAATGGCCTGCTCGTAGGCGGTGGTGGAGCGGGCTTGGTCTGTGTCCTCGATGCGCAGGATGAACTTTCCTCCCCGGCTTTTGGCGTAGACGAGGTTGAAGAGGGCCATGTAGGCGGTGCCGACGTGGGGGTCTCCGGTGGGGGAGGGGGCCACGCGAACGCGGACGGTCTGTGTTTCGCTGGACAAGGGGGCCTAATGATGCCGGTCAGGTGGAAAATGACGACAAAAAACGCTTTGCGGCGAACGGCGGGGGGGCTAGGTTCGGGGCCATGAAAGTTTTCGTGGCAGGGGCCAACGGCAAAGTGGGTACGATTTTGTGCGGCAAGGCTTGGGCGGCTCACGATTTTTCTCCAGTAGCTCTGATTCGGGACGCCCGGCAAAGTATGAAGTTCACGGCTTTGGGCGTGCCCGCCGTGGTTGGTGACTTGGAGGATGGGGTGGGGGAGTTCCTGCCGGGGATGGACGCGGTGGTCTTCACCGCTGGCTCCGGCGCCCACACGGGGCCGGAGAAAACCGTGGACGTGGATCAAAACGCGGCCATCCGGCTAATTGACGACTGCGTGTCCGCGGGCGTGCCCCGCTTCCTCATGGTTAGTGCCATCGGGGCGGATCCGAACAGCGAGTCCGACCGTATTCGCCACTACCTCCGGGCCAAGGGAGTGGCGGACGAACACCTGCGGGCAAGCGGGCTGGATTACGTCATACTAGCCCCGGGTTCCCTGTTGGACGATCCTGGAACTAGGCGCGTGCGGGTGGCGGAGGACTTGGGTGGGCGGGGAACCATTTCTCGAGAGGATGTTGCCGCCCTCATTCTTGAATGCCTGCGCAATCCCTTCACCTCGGGCAAGACCTTGCAGGCCGTTTCAGGCGAGTACAAAGTTAAGCGTGCGGTAGCGGAAGCAGCAGGCGGCGGAGGCTTGCCGCCAATCGCATGAAAAAAAGCGGGGGTTTTGTACTTGAAGACGGGGGCGGCCTTCTT
>CAXGVD010000105.1:0-7707 GCA_964012695.1 uncultured Opitutia bacterium | reverse complement strand
CCCGCCGTTTGGGAGGCCAATGGAAAGGGAAGGCTCCCGAGTTTCGGAACCTCCGGTGGCTTGAGTAATCTAGTCTTTGCAACTCCAAGTTCTTCTTTTGCTTATAAAGACGATATACATGCGGAAAATAGAAAGCCCACTCGGCCGTCGAGGAGCTGATACGGGCGGACGAAACCTTCGAGGTGTTGAACCGAGGCAAGCCCTGCAAACCAGTCTCGCCCTTTCACTCTAAAATTCAGAAAATCCGTTTTCTCTTTCCTCAATCATCACAACGCTAGAAACGCCATGAAACTACGCCGGACCGCCAAACTTTTGTTCCTGCACCTTACTCTCGCCGCCGCCTTTTCCGCTTTCGGGGCCAAAAAGCCAAACATTCTCTTCATCATCGCGGACGACCAGTCGCCCTTCGACTTCAAGACCTACGACCCGTCCTCCGCCCTGGAGGCACCCGCCTTGGAAAAACTAGCGAGAGAGGGCATGGTCTTCGATGGGGCCTACCACATGGGGGCCTGGGTGGGCGGGGTCTGCACCCCATCCCGCCACATGGTGATGAGCGGACGCACCGTCTGGCACCTGCCCGACAAACGGGGTCGAAAGCTTAACCCGAACATCGGCAGGAACGACCTCGTCCCGCCCGACCTCGCCCGCCACACACTACCCGCCGTCTTCAACCGGGCCGGATACGCCACCATGCGGACCTGCAAACGCGGAAACAGCTACGAGGCTGCCAACGCCCTCTTCGCCGTCCGCAGAGACGCCACCAAGCGCGGCGGCACTCCCGAAACGGGCAGCGCCTGGCACGCCGAGCAAGTGCTCGACTACCTCGACGAACGAGCCGAGGCCAAGAAGGCCGGCGGCGAAAAGAACAAGCGGAAACAAAAACCCTTCCTCATCTACTTCGGCTTCTCCCACCCCCACGACGTCCGCGACGGCACCCCCGAACTTCTCACCAAGTACGGCGCCGTGAACCACGCCGACAAGAACTCCCTTCCCCCCGCCAACCCAAAGCAACCGCCGCTGCCCGTCAACTGGTTGCCCAAGCACCCCTTCCACCACGGGCACCCAGGCCTGCGTGACGAGGTATCCGTACGCGGCGTGTGGGAACGCCGGGACGAGCGCACCATACGCAACGAAATCGGCCGCCAATTCGCCTGCTCGGAGTACATCGACCGCCAAGTCGCCCGCGTCCTCGCCAAGCTCGAAGCGATGGGCGAACTAGACAACACCTACGTTTTCTACACCGCTGACCACGGCATGGCTATCGGCCGGCACGGCCTACAAGGAAAACAGAACCTCTACGAACACACTTGGCGCGTACCTCTTTTCGTCAAGGGTCCCGGCATCAAGCCCGGCAGTCGAGCCCAAGGCAATGTCTACCTGCTAGACGTCCTCGCCACCCTCTGCGACCTAGCCGGCATCCCCGCCCCGTCCACCAACGAAGGCATCAGCTTCAAGCCCGTCCTCATGGGCGAGAAGCAAACCGTGCGAGATGTCCTCTACGGCGTCTACTGCGGCGGCACCAAGCCGGGCATGAGGGCCGTACGCAAGGGCGACTGGAAGCTCGTCAAGTTCGACGTCATGGACGGCGAAGTACGCGAAACCCAACTCTTCAATCTCAAAGACAACCCCCACGAATACCTCCGCCAACACCACGCCCTCCACAAGTTCGCCGAGCTGCAACCCGATCACCTGAACCTCGCCGACGACCCCAAGCACGCCGCCAAACGCAAGGAAATGGAAGCCCTCCTACTCTCCGAAATGAAACGCCTCCACGACCCCCACAGGCTGTGGGACCAAAAGTGAGGCTGAAAGATTCCTTCTTCCTCCTTGTGAAGGACGAAACGCCGGGTTCAGCCGCTTTTACCTTTTCCGCGGACAGTTGGCGCGCTAGCGCCTTAGTCATGACGCCGTTGTTCAAGAAACTGAACCTCAAGGAACAGAAGGGGTTGCTCGTGATGAACGTACCCGAGGACTTCGACTACCTCGACAGCATCCGCGAGTACGAGTTGCGCACCTTTAGTCCTCAGGACGGTGATGGCAAGGACAGCGCCACCGCCAACCGCCCCGCTTCGGCTCCTTCACCTTCCTCGCCACCGGCGGAAGCATACGGCTCACGGGCGACTACCGCTACCAGGGTCGCAAGGTGTACGCCTTCGACGACTCCAAAAGAACTACCAACCTCGTGAACCAAATCCGAGCCTGACTCCATGAAAACCGACCTCGTCCCCTCCCCTTCCTCCGTCAGCTCCCTGACCCGCCGGGCCTTCGGCAAAGTCGCTTTCGGCTCCGCCCTCGCCGGCATGCCGTCCGCCGCCGTCCGGGCCGCCCCCGCCTCCCCCTCCGGACCCTCTCTCAAGGTACTGAGCTACAACGTGTGGTACGGCTTCACCAAAAAGCCCGAACGCAAGGCGGACTACCTCGCCTACGTCAAGGAACTGGCCCCCGACGTGGTTTCCCTTCAGGAACTGAACGGCTACACGCCGGAAAAACTGGCCTCCGACGCCAAGTCATGGGGCCACGCATACAGCGTCCTGCTCAAGGAAGACGGCTTCCCCACGGGCCTCACCTCCAACCGCCCCATCAGCAAAGTCCGCCGTGTCCTGAAGGGATACCACCACGGCCTACTCAGCTGTGTCACCCACGGCGTTCACTTCTACGTCATACACCTGCACCCGGGGCACTGGGAAATCCGCCTGCGCGAAGTCAACCTCCTGCTGAACGACTTGGCCGCTCGCCCCGCCGAAGAAAAAATCCTTCTGGTAGGTGACTTTAACACCTTCTCCAACCGGGACAAGCCGGCCTACGACGCCAGCTCCGACATGGTTCCCTTCTTCCGCCGACTCGACCAACGCTGGAAGAGCAACCGCAACCTGAACGACGACCGGCTCGACTACCGTCACCTCGAACGCCTCGAAGGCGCTGGCTTCGCCGACTTGGCGGCTACCAAGCGAAAAACCTTCCGAGGCACCTTCCCGACCAAACTGCGGGCAGGCGAGGACAACGGCCCCGAGCGCCGCCTCGACTACGTATTCGCCAACCCCGTCATGACCCGGGTCTGCCGCTCCGCCCAATGCCTCGTGAACGAACGGACCGCCATGCTCTCCGATCACTACCCCGTCTCCGCCACCTTCGCCCTTCCCGTGAAGTAAAAGCTCTCGGAAACCGTGCTCGAAGTAACGCGGCTAAGGCTCGCGTTTGCTGAGACTGACTATCCAGAAGGGTAAAGTACCTGTGCCCAGTCCCATTTTCGACCTGTATAAAAGCCAGCGAGTTCTTGATTTCGACAGCTTGAACGACTCGGCCACTGTTACCGAGGAAGGTCGAGCCGCGCAGTATTTAGATGGGCGACGGCGGACGTGGGGACGGTACTCAAGAGCAGGACCTAGAGACTTTCACTAACCAAGCAGCTGGTCAAGTCGGTCTCAAGCATATAGCCGCTCACTCAGAAGTCCTTGCCGATAAGGACTTTGTAGCGCTCCTTCGCGTGAGGGTTCAGGCAACGGGCTGCGGTCCGTTCCAGGCACAAGTCGCCTTGGGCTCAATCGGGCATTCGTTAGCCCTACCCAGTATTCCATCCGTTCCAAACAGCTTGGTTTCAAAGGAAAGACACGTTTACACCTGAAGGACCGGCGAGACAATTCTTCGAAGACGATTCGCTCAGCCTCCAAGAACAAGGAGCCGGGCCGCGGCCAAGTAAAGGCAGGTCAGTTCTTAACGCGCAGATGAAGTTCTGCGTAAGCCTTAATTTTGTCACGCACACCCGTGAGACCGTTACGACGGTTGGGCGACAAGTGCTGTGTGATGCCGACTTCGCCGAGAAAGTCGGGCTCCATGGCCAAGACGTCCTCGGGCGTTTCTCCGCTGTACAACTCACATAGGAGGGACGCCGTTCCTTTGGTGATGTCGGCGTCGGAATCAGCGTGGTAGTGACACTTGCCTTCCTCGAAGCGCGGGTAGACCCAAAGCCTGGATACGCAGCCGGTGATAAGAAATGCGTCGATTTTGAAATCTTCGTTCAGGGGAGCAACGCTCTTCGCTCGGTCGATGACGTAGGCGAGACGCTCGAAGTGATCCTCAAACGGGGCAAGCTCCTCCACGAGAGCGTCTCGTTTGTCCTGTATGCTCACGATGCTTTGGGTTGGATAAAAGATTCTAACTTAGCCGGTTGTCGGGAAAGTCGCAAGACCATGAACTTCACGTTGCGCGAATCGTTGTCCTTCGAATAGGTAACGAGCCATGCAGGACGCTCGTTCAGACAAACCTTCCGCCTCCGGGGTGGTAGAACGAGCGATGCGGACTAAGCTCAGGATGAAGGACGGCGAGGCGGTTCCCGCAAAGGAGTACGACAAGATAACCCGTATTTTCTCCTTTTCCCCTGGCCGTTCGGAGGACACATTGAGCTTAGAGAGAGAAGCATTGGGCGACTTGGCCGTGTTGTCCCGATTCAAGAAGCTGGAGAGCATCTCTTTGCCACGAAGTGCCATAAGCGACCTGCGCCCACTTGCCAAACTGAAGAGCATACTTTATCTTGATTTGCGCCATAACGAAATCGAAGATTTAACTCCCTTGGTGGAAATGTCCGAACTGATTTACCTCTACTTGCAAGGGAACCGTGTCAAGGACCCGAAGCCCTTGGCGAAATTGAAGAACTTGAGCTACGTCGGCTTAAAGGAGAACCCGATTGGCCCGGGCCACAAGGACGAGTTGCGGGCTGCCTTGCCCAAGACCGTGCTGATTTGGTAGGGGCAGGCATTAGGAGCGGTTGGTGAAGACTTTTTACATCCGAGCGATGCGCCCCGAGGAGGCGGGAGAGGTGGCGACACTCATCTTCGAGTCCACCAACGCTTGGTACGAGGCGCGCGGTCTGGGAACGATTTTCGGGGGAGACCCCGAAGACTGCCTGCTGTTTCCGGAGGTGTACGAGGACTTGGACCCTGGTCACTGCCTGATTGCGGAAGGTCAAGACGGCGCGGGAATTTCGGCCTCCTGTTTCCTGCACCCTCGGGAAACTCACCTCTCGCTCGGCATCATGAACGCCCGGCCTGGCCGGGAACACAGAGGTGCCGCCAAGGCCCTGCTTGCCGAAATCATTCAGCGGGCCGAGGAAGCGGGCAAGCCGCTTCGTCTGGTTTCAAGCGCCTTCAACTTGGACTCCTTCTCCCTCTACACGCGGCAGGGCCTGAACCCTTATGCGGTCTTTCAGGACCTAACGCTGACCGTGCCGGAGGAGGGTTTTCGGTTGGATGCCGTAAAAGATGTTTCCGTTCGTCCCGCCACGGTGGCCGATGTCGAGGCCATCGACCGGCTCGAACGCGAAGTGTGGGCCACTTCCCGTAAGAAGGACTGGGGTTACTTCATCGAGAACGCCCGCAAGTTGTGGAGCGTTTCCGTGGTCGACGACGGGCGGGGAGATTTGCTCGGGGCGCTGGCCTCCGTAAGCCACCCTGCGAGTGAAATGCTCGGCCCGGGCGTGGCCCGTGATTCCCGTACCGCCACCGCTCTTCTCGTGGCCGAGTTGAACCGGCGTCCCGGCAAGAGCCCCGTGTTTCTTCTGCCATCGGACAACAGGGAACTCGTTGCCTTCGCCTATGAGGAACTGGGGGCCCGCAATTGCGAATTGCACCTCGCCCAATGCCTTGGCGAAACGCCCGAGGTTCGTGGCGTGGTGATGCCTACCTTCATGCCCGAGACGGCTTGACTGAGAGGGATTGTCAGGTCGTCAGGCCGGAAAGTGGTCCAGTGCTGTCGGCGTAATGTTTAAGGCCCACGCCCAGCGCTCGGGCTTGGGTGAGCCAAAGGTTGGCCAGCGGAAGACCGTAATGAGGCTGCGGGTATTTCTCCCGCATCTTTTTTACGGGGCCGGATTTATTGGAAAGGTTGAGGTGCTTGCCCGTTACCAGCTTCCCGCCGGCGGAACCCGCCACCACGATGGGCAGGGCGCTGTACTGGTGGGTGGCCCCGTCCCCGAGGCCGGAGCCGTAGGTGAACAGGACATTGTCGAGCATGGTCGAGCCGTTCGCCTCCTCGATGGCGTCCATCTTTTCCGCCAGATAAGCGAACTGCTCCATGTGAAAGCGATCTACTTTAAGGAGGTCGTTGATGAAACGGCCTTGGTTGTGGGACATCTGGTGGTGACTGCGGGGCTTGTCGAAGAGGCTTTCGTAGGTGTAAGGGGTGTCCCAGCGCTCGGGACCGATCATGAAGGTGGCCACATTGGTGAGACCGGCGCGGAGGGCTGTGACCATGAGATCGCCCATCAACCGAATGTATTCGCCCCGGGGAAGGTGGGCGGCAGGCGGTTCCTCCAAGGATACGGTGGTCAGCTCGGCCTGCATCTTTTCCCGCTTGTCCATTTGCTTCTCGATGGAACGGATGGACTCAAAGTATTCCTCAAACTTCTGCTTGTCCGCGTGGCCGAGCCTGCGCCGCATGGAACGGGCGTCGGCCAGAACGAGATCGGTCAGGTCCCGGTTGGTCTTGAGATTGCTCATCCCGAAAAGACGTCGGTAGGCCTTGCGGGGGTCCCGCATGGAAGGGGCCACGTGCTCGGTGTCGTACCAAGACACGTTGTCGAACTGGATAGACTCCTTGTTGTCCTTGTGGCTGTTGCAACTGAACTCCAAGGTGCGGAAGGGCGTGTCCCGCCCGATGGTCTCGGCCACCACGTGGTCGAGAGTCCGCGCCTGCGGATAGGGCGAACTCGTAACGGTGTAGGGCGCGGCGCTGGTTAGAAAGCAGGAGGCGCACTGAGCGTGAACGTCCGTGCCTTCCTGAAAGGTGCGGTCCAGCCCCGTGACAAGGGTGACCTTCCCCTTAACTTTCTCCAAGGGTTCGAGCGTCGGGGTGAGCCGGAGCGGGTTGAGGCCTTCGGGAATGCCTGCATCAATGTCCACCGCTGATCGACTGCCCGTGAACTTGGGAATGGAAGCCTCGTCTTCGCCAGGAAAGAAACCGCGGCGCACCACCCCAATGGGTGCGTAAAACCAAACCGCGCGAGGGGATGGTTTCCGTACGGGAGAGGCGGCCAGACTTTCCAACCAAGGCAGGGCGAGGACGCCGCCGCTCAGGCCACGCAGAAAGGAACGTCGGGTGGTGAAGTTCATGGTCGGTCCTGTATAAGCTTTTTCGGAGAAGTGCCGAGGCTGAGTTTCGCCACCGGGTTCGACTTACTGTGAAAGGGTTCGCTGCGCGTGACGGCGTGAATCATTGCCCGGAGCTTGTAGTCCGCCTCTATGCCAGCCCGGGCGATTGCCTCGGCGGCGGGGGAATCGGCGGCGGTCAGTTCGCGCCCGAGGGCGAAGGAGAGGAGGTGCCCGGCGAATGCCCGGGTAAAACGGTCCTTCTCCGCAAGGATCGCATCCTTGAAACCGATGACGTCGGCGAACTCGCGCTTGCGGAAGAGGACGCCGGAGGGGTCCACCTTGAGACCGTTTTCATATTCGTCGCGCCAACGTCCTGTGGGGTCAAAGTTTTCGAGGGCGAAGCCGAGAGGGTCCAGTTTGGCATGGCAGCCCGCACAGTCGGCACGTTCCCGGTGAGCGGCGAAACGTTCGCGCAAGGTGAGCGTAGCGAGTTCTTCCTCGCTCGCTTTTTCCAAGGGCGGCACGTCGGCAGGCGGCGGCTCGGGCGGGTCGTTGAAGATGACGCCGGCCACCCAAGCTCCCCTGGTGATGGGCTTGGTCTCGGAGGGGCCGGAAGTCATGGTCA
>CAXGVD010000104.1:0-7718 GCA_964012695.1 uncultured Opitutia bacterium | reverse complement strand
GTGCTCCCGCGTCCAGTAGGAGGAGCGGAGCTGCGCAGATGGCGGCGGTGGGCAGGTCGGCCCTGACTCGTGTCCGAATCAGGTCGAGCGTACGGGCGTCCTTGCGCAGGTCGAATACGGCGGGACCGCCGGGCAGGACTAGTAGGTCGTGCGGTTCGGCGTGGGCTTCTTTCAGGCAGTCGGCGAGAAGGAGGTCTGCCTTCAGTACCATGCCGCACTTGCCCGTGACTTCGAGGGAATCGCCGCAGGAGGCGAGCGTGACCTCGGCCCCCGCTCGGCGCAGAAGATCGACGGGAGTGACGGCTTCGATTTCCTCGAAACCGTCGGCCAGAAGCGTGAGAGCGGTTTTCATTCTGAGGCTTCGGCGATGGACCCGATAAAAGTCTTCAAACCTTCCCAGTAGGCGGAACCGGCTACAGCGGCGAGGTTGTTGTGACCGGCTTGGGGATAGCTCAGAAAGGTCTTGGGTTCGGACAGGGCGTCGAAGAGCTTTTCTCCATGCGAGAACGGTACTACTTCGTCGAGTTCTCCGTGAATGACGAGGGAGGGGCAGGAGACGTTGTCAAGCTTGTCGATGTTGCGAAACTTGTCGAAGGGGACGAGAGGGATCTGGGTCATTACCCGAAAGGCGGTGATGAAGGAGCTTTCGAGGACTAGTCCGCCGACCTTCATCTTGCTCGCAACCTCGCAGGAGGGACCACCGCCGAGGGACCTACCGTGCAGGATGACGCGCTCTGCGGGCACGCCGACCTTTCTTACGAGGTGTTCGTAGGCGGCGAAGGCGGCCTGGTAGCATCCTTGCTCAGTGGGGTTTCCCGAGCTTTGACCGTAGCCGGGATAGTCGTAGCTGAAAACGGAACAGCCTAGGGCGTGGTACGCTTTAAGAAACTCGCTGGCGTAACCCAAGTCCTCCCCGTTTCCGTGACTGAAGAGAACGGTGACGCCATTCGGCGAGTCTGAGGCTTCTAAATGCAGGCAGGCGATGCGTTCCCCTGATGGCGTTTGAAGAAAGACGTTCGCCTCTTTCTCTTGGTAGGATGCGGGCGGAGCGGGAAAGAGTAGGGCGTTGGAACCGCAGGCGGCGAAAAGGCATAGGCAGGCGTAGCACGCGAGAATGAGGACGGCGAGACGGAGCCAGGGAATGGTAAGGAAATCGATGGGCACTTGGTTTTGCTTTGTGGTTGTCCGCGAGGCGGTTCGTTGCGATAAATGTAAGCCTAAGTAAGCAAGAGAAACCGCCAAGACAAGAAAGTGAAGATTTGCTGTATTGGAGCCGGCTACGTGGGAGGCCCCACCATGGCCATGATCGCCCGCCAATGCGAAGACGTGGAGGTGACGGTTGTGGACTTGAACGCCGCCCGCATCGCCGCGTGGAATTCGGAGGACCTGCCTGTCTTTGAGCCCGGCCTGCTTGAAACAGTCAAGACTGCACGTGGCCGAAACCTTTTCTTCTCCACCGAGGTGGACGAGGGGATACGGAAGTCCGACGTGGTCTTCATCAGCGTTAACACACCCACCAAGACCTACGGGTTGGGAGCCGGGCACGCCGCAGACCTACGCTATGTGGAGGCCTGCGCCCGGCAAATCGCCGAAGTTGGCGGCGGAGACAAAATCGTGGTGGAGAAATCGACCGTGCCCGTGCGTACGGCCCAAATGGTGAAGGAAATTCTCGGGGCCGCCCGCAACGGTCATTCCTATCAGGTGGTGTCCAATCCCGAGTTCCTCGCAGAAGGCACGGCCATACGGGACTTGGAGAATCCGGACCGCGTGCTCATCGGCGGGGAAACCACACCCGAGGGACAAACGGCAGTGCGGACCGTGGCCGGTCTGTACGGTCGCTGGGTGACTGAAGAGAAAATCATCACCACCAATCTTTGGTCGTCGGAGCTTTCCAAACTTACGGCTAACGCCTTTCTAGCCCAGCGCATCTCCAGCATCAACGCCATTTCCGCTCTTTGTGAAGCTACGGGCGCGGACGTGGACGAGGTGGCTGGGGCGATCGGATCGGACAGTCGGATAGGCCCGAAGTTCCTTAAGAGTTCTGTCGGCTTTGGCGGTTCCTGCTTCCAGAAGGACATTCTTAACTTGTCCTACCTCTGTTCCCATTTCGGGCTCCCCGAGGTGGCGGCCTACTGGGACCAGGTCGTGTCCATGAACGACTACCAGAAGGGCCGTTTTGTGAACCGCATTACGGAGGCCATGTTCAATACGGTCTCGGGCAAGCGCATTGCCATTCTCGGCTATGCCTTCAAGAAGGACACGAACGACTCTCGCGAGTCACCCGCTATAGACGTGTGCCGCCGCCTTCTGGAGGAAAATGCCTGTCTGCGCATCTATGATCCCAAGGTGCCCGGTTCCGTTATTCTCGAAACCCTAGGTCTTTCCGAAGACGAGGCCAGTGTGGGCGATGAACCCCCAGTCACCCTTTGTTCCTCGCCCGTCGAAGCCTGTGCGAACGCTCACGCCTTCGCTCTTCTGACGGAGTGGGACGCCTTTCTGGAGCTGGACTACCAAGCCGTTTTCGACGGCATGGTTCAGCCCGCCTTTGCCTTCGACGGACGTAACCTGCTCGATTTGTCCGCCTTGGAGGAAATCGGTTTCCGAGCCTTCGGTATCGGCAAGGGGTAGGTCAGTTCGAAGGGTTCGGTTTCAGTTTCAAACGAGGGTGGATCCCGCTAATCCTTGCAGGGCGGTGCTGAGCAGGTCGACGCTTTCGGGTAGTCCTCCGGGGCGGGCTCGTTCGAGCCAGAGGGTTTCGTAGCGCTTGGGTAGGGTGCCAGCGGGCGGAAGCTCGTATGGAGCCGAAGGGGAGGCACCGAGAATGCGTTGGCCGGCGGCGAGGGCGTGGGAGGAGAGGTCCGCCCCTAGCAGGAGTTCTTGGGCAGCTAGGCTCGCGGGAGAGTTTGGGCAGGAGGCGAGGGCGTCGAGGCCGGGCCGCAAGTCGGCAAGGAGAGTTCTGGCCTTGGCAAGGTTTTCGGCGGGATGGTCCGCTTGGAGACGTTGGTGGAGTTTTTCCGGTTGGTCGGCGAAGAGTAGGAGCCAGGGGAGGGAGGAGTTGACGATTTTGGGGCCGAGTGCGAGATCCAGCTTTCCGAGTTTCAGAAGGGCGGCGGTGGGCGTTTCCTTTTCGCCGGGGAAGAAGAAAGTGTCGAGGAGGTATTCGAGGTCCTTCTCGGGGTCGGCGTTATCGTTCCAGGACAGGCCGGCGGCGAAGAGGAGGGCGGGGAACTGTGTGGGCCAGGGTTGGTGGTTGCCGCAATCCCCCCAGGAGGTAAGGAGTAGGCCCGTAGCGCCCTGTCTTAGGCCGATTTCCACGGAGGCGCGGACGTTGGCGAGGGCGTTGTTTAGGCGTCCGGTGAAGCTGCGCCAAGTTGAGGAGCCGGGCGAAAGGTAATAGGAGAGCCCGCAACGATCGAGGGTGGAGGCTTGTTCCTCAAAGGGGTGCTCGGCCTCGTAACCCCACACCACGGGGGAGGAGCTCGGAGGCACGCGGGAGGCATTTTCCGGTTCCTCCAGCAGGACGTCGGCCCAGAAGAGCATTTCGCGTCCGTACTTTTCCGCCAGCTTACGGATTCCGTCGAGGTGTTCGAGGTACACGGTTTGCTTGCCGAACTGTTCCACGCTTTTCCGGCTACGCCCTTGGCCGAGTTCCCACGGTTCGTCCATTCCCACGTTGAAGCGGCGGGAGCTGAAGTTGGGGAGGTATTCGGCATAGAGGGAATCGACGAAGGCGAGGCTCTCGGGGCCGGGTGCTAGGGTGCTGCCGTGGTCGCGCTCGATGAAGGGAACTTCCCGGCGGAAGCCGCCTGGGCACTCGGCGAGGCTTTTGTAGGGCTCGTGGCGGAGCCAGCGCTCGAAGTGACCGAAGGAGTTCAGGTTGGGCACCAGTTCGATGAAGCGACGGCGGCATCGTTCGTCGAGTAATTGCACTTCCTCCGCGGTCAAGGGCGAGGCATCCTTCCAAACCGTTTCGTGATCGGCGAAGGCAAAGGTATGCTCCACGTAGATCTGGAGCTCGTTGTACTTGAGGTCAGCCAGCAGGTCGATGAGAGTGAACAAGGTATCCATGGTGGGCACCTTGCAGCGGCTTACGTCCAGCATGAAGCCCCGCTGCGAAAACGCAGGGAAATCCCTGATCTCCATGCAAGGCAGGGTGGCGAGCTCCCAGGTCAGCAAGGTCTTCATGGTGCGGGTAGCCCTGAAAGCGCCCGCGGGGGAGGCTGCTTGAATGAGGGCGCCGCTCGCCGTGATGACTATGCGATGGGCTTCGTCTCCGCCTTGCAGTTCCTTGCAAATCTCGAATCTCAGCCAACCCTTACCCTCGCAGCGGCGCAAGTCACGCTCTTTGGCCAATAACTCGACGGCTTGATCCAGGCATGAGTCCTGAGTGGAAAAAGTCAGTTGTTCGGGAATGATTGCCTCTCCGCCAAGTAAGGCTACTTTGCGAGGAAGAGGATATAGCTTTGGAGCGCTCACTCCTTCAAGGCGTCGCTGCTACGCGGCCTCAGCAAGCCGCATCCCCATGTGATGAACACAGTGACGGGCCAAACCCAAGCCGAATGTATCTCGTGGGCAGGTTTGCCGTTCACGATTTTTATGGCGGGCAGGTTGTCGATTTGAGCATCGGTTAGGAGGTTAAGGTTTTGCAGGATAGTCCAGAGCTCGGTGCGGATAAACAGTACCAGTGCAAAGGACAGGGCGAAGCCGAAGATAAGTCCGCGCAGACTGGCTTTGGGCGTGAAGAAGGCGGCGAGGAAAAAACCCAGCATGGGACCCACCGTGTAAGAGGTCATGCCGAAGGCCAGTTCCACGACGTTTACGTCGCCGCGCATCGAGTCGAGGGCTATGGCGAAGGCGGAGAGAGCGAGGCCCCAGCCAATCACGAGCCATCTGGAGAGGGCAAGGTCACTTGGCCCGGATGCCACGGAGGAACTCGATCCAGTTTTTCGAAAGAGCGAAAGCGTAGTTTGCGACAAGGCTGCGAGGATGGAGTCGAGGCTCGATATGGCGGCCGCGAACACGCCTGCCAGAATCAATCCGCGGAGTCCTTCCGGCAGTTCCGTGACGATCCATGTGGGGTAGTAAATGTTCTTGTGGTCCTTGGCTGGAAGCTTGGCGATCTCGGTGCTGAACTGGGCGAAGCTGTCCGGGGCAACGGTTTGGTGATGAAAGGCGTAGAGAGCGGCCCCCACCATCAACATTAGTATAGTGACGAGGATGCCGGCGGAGCTTGTCAGGATGGCTTTGCGGGCATCGCTTTGGGATCGGCAGCAGAACATGCGTTGGGCATTGAGCTGGTCGACCCCGAACATGCTGACGTTTTGGAACGGAACCGCAATGATGGCCACCCAAAGGGTAAAGCCTGCAGCCGGGTCTTTGCTAAGTTCGAGCAAGTTGAACTTACCGGCGTCATCCGAGATTTCGAACATGCCCGACCATCCTCCCTCAATGCCTCCAATCATCCAGAAAAGCGACAGTAAGCCCGCTCCCACGAAGAGGAAGAACTGCATCACGTCGGTCCATATGACGGTGCGCATGCCGCCCATGAGGGTCCAGCCGATCGCGAAGACACCGATGATCAGTATGCAATACTCGAAGTCGAGTGGGGTGACTACCTTGAGCGCGAGGGCGGCCACCAACACGCGTACGCTTTGTCCGAGGATTCCTCCGATCTGAAACACTATGGTAGCCAGTCTTTTGACACCTTCTCCGAGGCGGTTGCCCATATAGTCGTAAGGGCTGTAGATTTCCCGCTCGTAGAAAGCGCGTACGAAGAAGAAGCCCACGATGAGCCGCGCCATGATCGAGCCGATGCCCCATTGCAGGTAAGTGAAGTTGCCTTGAGCCGCATAGACGATGCCTGGCACGCCGATAAAGGTGATGCCGCTGATCTCGGTTGCGATAATGGAACCACTGACTGCGGGCCAAGGCAGGGAGCGCCCGCCGAGAAAGAAATCCTTCATACTGGCTTGCTTGCCGCGAAGCAAGTGACCTACCCAAGTGGTGAGCAACAGGTATCCGGCCACCACCGCCCAGTCAACGCCCGTGAAGCTTTCTCGCAAGTCCATCCAGAGACATCCTTATGCGGCGGACTAGCGAGGGAGCAAACATTCTTTGCGGGCAAGTTGGCATGCGCGAAATAAGGAACTTCAAGATTGCCGCGAGGGGAGCGGGATGTTTTACTGCCGGGGCATGTCTCGGGATGCGTTGAAGGGCACCAAAGATTTCTACGACGTCGTGGTCGTGGGCAGTGGTTTGGGCGGTTTAACGGGAGCGAATTATTTGGCGAAGCAGGGGCACTCCGTTCTCTTGCTCGAACACCATTACCAGTTCGGTGGTCTGGCGACTTGGTTCAAGCGGGCGGGCGGTCATGTCTTCGACATTTCCCTGCACGGTTTCCCCGTAGGCATGATCAAGTCATGTCGGAAATACTGGACCAAGGAAATCGCCGACTCCATCGTACAGTTGAAGAACATTCGCTTCGTCAACCCGCAGTATGACCTGCGCACGACCTTCGACCGCTGGGACTTCACGCGCATCCTACAGGAGAAGTTCAAGGTGGCGAAGGAGCGGGTGGAGGATTTTTTCGAGCACGTCCGCTCGATGGACTTCTTTCAGAAGGACGGGCGTACGATCGGGGACCTGCTCGAACAATTCTTTCCTGGGCGGGACGACGTGAAGCGCCTCCTCCTCGAACCCATTACTTACGCCAACGGTTCCACCTTTAAGGACCCCGCCATCGCCTACGGCATCGTCTTCTCCAACTTCATGCGCAAGGGCATTTACACTTTCAAGGGAGGCACCGACCAACTCATCAAGAAGATGGTGGCCGAATTGCGCGGCAACGGGGCGGAGCTGCGGCGGAACTGTCTCGTGGAGGAGGTCATCACGAACGAACGGGAGGGCAGGCACCATGTCGAGGGCGTGCGCGTTAACGGTCGGGAAATCGGTTGCCGCACGGTCATTTCCAACGCCAACCTCAAGGACACCATCGAGCGCCTTCTCGGCAAGACCAAGCTGCCCCGTGTCTTTCGCAACCTCGCGGGCAAGGTGCGCCTGAACTCCTCCGCCTGTCAGGTATATATCGGGCTCAAGAAGGAGGAAGCGATTCCTGAGGAGGTGGGCGAACTCATCTTCACCTCGGAGTCGCAAAAGTTTTCTACCGAAGAGCTGACAAACCTCAACACCACCAGTCGCACCTTTTCCGTCTATTACCCCGACACACGTCCGCACCTCAAGGATCCGCGCCACGCCATCGTGGCCTCCATCAACGCCAAGTGGCGGGATTGGGACGCCCTTTCTGACGAAGAGTACGAGCGTGAGAAAACTCGCCTGTGTGAGGAATCGCTCGACGCCCTCGATAAAATCATCCCCTGTATCCGCGAAAAAGTGGACCATGTGGAGGCGGCCACGCCCAGGACCATACGTTACTACACTAGACATTCCGCCGGGGCCACCTTTGGGACCAAGTTTGAGGGATTGGAGGTGTCCGAGAAACTCCCCGAGCACGCCCCGGGCCTGTTTCACGCGGGCTCGGTCGGCATCATCATGTCTGGCTGGCTCGGCACCATCAACTACGGTGTTATCATCGCCAACAAGGTGGACCGCTTTCTGCGGGAATCCTTTGTGGCGAAGGAACAGTCGTCCGCTCCCGCATCTACCTGAACCACTCTAATTCCACCATCATGGAGGATGTTCTTCGCCTGATTCCGCACCGC
>CAXGVD010000103.1:0-7728 GCA_964012695.1 uncultured Opitutia bacterium | reverse complement strand
TCCGCCGCATCCGCCTCTGCCGCCGCAACCGCCGCAACCACCGCCACCGCCGCTCCCGATACCTCCACCGCCACGCCCGCCACCGCCTGCGTTGGCTAATGCGAGAAGTAGGACAGCTAATCCGACAAGTATGATGATAGTTATTTCCATGATCTTGACCTTCGTGTCCGCTGGGAATTCGGCAATTTATCTAATGAAGCGAATGTGGGCTTGGAAGGAGAAGGGTAGGGGGAGACCGCCTTTTTCCTCGATGAGGGCCTTGAGTTCGGGGGCGGCGGCGGTGGCGTTCCCTTCCACGAGCTGAGCCCCGAAGGTTTTGCGAAGCATGTTCTTGTCTGCCTTGCCCCAGACCCATGTATTGCGGCGCTTGAGGGTGCCCTTCGGGGGGATGCGGGTAGCTCCCCAACGGGAGGCGAGGTAGGCGGCGCCCTCGGGGTTTTTCTTTTTCCAAGTTCCCCGGTCCAGCTTGAAGTGGAGGCTGCGCAATTCTATGGGGAGATCGGTGAGGTTCCGAAGGGTGCAGGCGTAGAAATCCGTGTTGCGGGTCTTCCAGTCGTAGGTGGGTTGAGGACCGTCGAAGGGGAGGTCGGGTTTCTTGCCGAGGTAGTCCAGGGTGACCTCCAGCAGGGGGACGCCGTCCACGCTCCAGGTGGTTACGTACTCGCGGTCGCCTTTGCGTTTCCAGTCGCCGTCGGCGAGGTCGTTGGGAGAAGATTCACCCGAGAAACAACCCGTTAGAAGCAGGCAGAGGGCAAGTGTGGTGAATTGTGAGAAGATAGTCTGGTGTTTTTCCATGAGTTTCCGTTGGTTTTCGGTAGAAATAAGTTTGTTCATTCGCCACCGCCGCAACCGCCGCCGCAACCGCCACCGCATTCACCACTGCCGCCGAGATCAGCGTAAGCGCCGCCGAGACTGCCGCCGTATTTTCCTGCGTGTCCCGGAAGGCATCTCATCGTTATGTATCCCATGACGACAAAAGGGAGGGACCACACCGGAAGCATGAGCAAGATAAAGATCGAGTAGAAAATACCGAAAGTCAGCTCGGATGGGCGGGCCAAAAGCAGAATCACAATTACAATAATTCCATAAGGGATGAGAGACCACTTTGTGACCGAAATCCACAATTTCCAAAAGCTCATTTGCTCGGTTTCAACGGAATCCTTACCCCCCGACAGGGGCAAGCTGACTTGATCGGCGGGCAAGTCCCTTTCGCCATGGAGGTTTTTGAGCCGAAACATCCTGTTCGGAAGTTTTTCCATTACCACCGCAAAGGCCCTGTCTTCACTAACCCAAACCTTGTCACCCACCGCCGCCCCTTCGTAGAGGTCTTTCTTTTTACCCATGTTGGCTTTGATCCGTGAGGGTAGTTTAAGGACGGAGCCCGTGCTGTTCAAGCGAGTCAGTTTCTTCTCCATGACGTCATCCGCCTCCGCCGCATCCGCCTCCGCCGCCGCAACCGCCGCAACTGCTGCCGCCACCACTGTCATAGGAGTTTCCTCCACTGGAGTTGATCCCCAACTTGACCATTATGAACATCATTGCGGTGCCCAAGAGAGTAACCGCCGGCATGGCAAGAGTCATATAAAGCATGATCCAATGAAAATCAGGACTCAGTCCTGCTCCCAAGACGTCCAGCAACAGAAACAGAAGCCAAAGCAACAACCAGCCGCCGACGGCGACCAAGGAGCAACCGCCATAGGCTTTACCCCAGTACTTGATGGGCTGGTCCTTTAAAGGCAGCGCCTTGTCTTTTTTTTCTTTAGCCATGCGATTGGTTTCTGCCGCCGCGTCTGCTGTCGTAGCAGTCAAGGCGTTAGACCTCCGGGGAGGTCGTTGCGCGAAGATTCTTAGAGCCTGTCGGCGATGTCTGCAGCTTTGTCCACCATGGCGCGGAAGGCGTGATAGATGGAGTCGGCCTCGGAATCGTCGGGCTTCTTTTCTTCGGCCAGTTTTTCGGCCTTGTCGAGGAGAGATAGGTCGAGGTCCCAGCCTTTGGCGATTTCGGTCAGTTCATTGGAGGAGACGTCCGATTTTCCTTCCTTGAGTTCGGCCAGAACGGCGAGATCCTGTCGCAGGGACCCGACGGAGGAGGAGAGGGCGCTCGCCTTTTGTTTGGCAGTGCGTAGGCCTTGAAGGTAACGCTGGCGTAGGCGGAGGGAAAGGTTCTTGAGTTCTTGTTCGCAGCGAAGGCGGAGGTGGGAGTCTCGGATCTCCATCTTTTGGACTAAGTCCTTGCCATGAAGGGTTTTGCCATTGCGGCGAATGGCTCGAAACTTGATGGGGAAGACATCTGCGGAGCGCTCCAGTTCGTTTTCCGTGAGGGTCATGACGCCAATGGCTTCTTTTTTAAGAGCGTCGGCGATTGGCTTGCGCATCAAGGCGAGGTTGTCGCTGGAGACCTCTGCGAGGACAACGAGGAGGCTAGGGACGACTCCGGGTTTGGCTTCGGGAGGCCCGTAAGCGACGGCGGAGACGAGTGCGTCCCCGAGGGCGTTAGCGAGTTCTTCGGCTAGTTTTTCTCTAGTATCCATGGCGTTAGGCTTAGGTTTTGAGTTTCGTTCAATGATGTGTAGGTTTTTTTGGGAAAATCACTTTGCCGAAGCGTTGGTTTCAAAGACTGGTTAGATGGATGAAATCCATTTGGTTTGCATCAAAGAGAACTAGCAAAAAATATAAAAGTTCACTTTTGGGATAGTACTCTTCCCGACTCTCTTACGTCTATTGTAAAATAGAGCTGATTTTATAATCGCCCCTATTCCTTTATCGGCAACCCTAGGGCGGGGCAGTTAAAACATCCCTCGGTTGAGCTTCAGTCTAGGTTGCGAATGAAGCCCTAATTCGCAGGTGTTCGCCGGGTGCCGGTCGCTCTTTAGTTCAAGAGGGTGATTTTGGGGGAGTTGGAGTGGAGTTGGATTTGTAGGTGTTCGGCGGGGAAGTCCGGGGTGATGGTGAATAGAAAGAGGTTGGAACCGGGTTGGACAGTGCGCTTGAGGAAGTTGCCGATGGGTTGGAGGCGGATGGGCTTTCGCTGGATTTGGGCTGTAAGACCCCGCGTCTCGTTAAAGGTGAGGCGGATTTCCTCGGGCTCCGCGGCTTGGATGTGGAAGCGGAGGTGGCGGAGTCCACCTGGGGATTCGGGGATCTCGGCTAAAGGAATTGAGCCGTTCACGAGGGCGAGGAGTTTTTTCGAGCGTTCTGCCGGGTGCTCGACGAAGTTGTTGGTTCGCTTCATGACGCGGGCGGCGTCAGTTGAGGGAATCTCGACCGTCCTGACGTAAGTTTCCTTGGGAAAACGATAAGAGCCCTCCTTGCCCAATTTGGACAAGAAGGCCACGAGGTGAACGAATTCCTCGCTAGTTAATGAGGACGTGAGACCTGCCGGCATGAATGATGTTGGGACAATGGATTTCGACTTTACCTGCGAAGTGGGGATTTCGATGATTTTCCCCGATGCATCGCGGATTACGACCATTCCTTTTCCGGAGCTCAATTCCAGCCCGGCGAAAGCTTTGTTATCCTTCGAGTTGACGATGGTCATGTGAAAGCCTTCCTTGATTTTCTTGTTTGGTTGGAGCAGGGACTCAACGAGGTAGTCGATGGGGGCGGAGGCACCGATGCTGACGAGGTCAGGCCCAACTTGAGGTCCCGAGCCGCCAATTGCATGGCAGGCGACGCAGGCCAAGGCTTTTTGCCGGTAGATTAATTCCCCTAACGCGGGATTGCCGTGATTCTCTACGTTGCCAACAACTTCCTTCATCTCTTGTGGGGAAAGCTGTTGTCTCATCGGCTTGAGCTTGCCGGCTTTGCGCAGCGCAGCCACTAGGCCGGAGAGATTGCGACCAGAGGTCGTGGCGGCTCGTATGCCGGCAATGGCTGCGTGCTTTGGAAGGGTTTTTCCTTGGAGGGACGTTGCGAGAATCTTGGGAGCTTCAGCGGAGCGAATGATGTTCGCGTAGAGGGTGTATAGGTCGTGGCGAGCGGCGGACGAGGCGAGGAAGCTGTAGGCAAGTTTGGCGGCTTCTACGGGGGCGGTTTCTGCCACTGCTTCGAGAGCTGCGAGTTCGGCTTCGGAGCTTTCGGTGTTTTCGGCGAAGGAGAGCAGGGCATTCGTTCCGGTTTTTCCGAAGGCTGCGAGGGTTGCGGCGTTTCTGCGCAGAGCGGGTAGGTTGTCGGCGGGAGTGTTTGCAAGAAGTTCGCGAGCGATTTCGCGCGCTCCGGGTTGTTTCCATCGTGCGGCGAGACGTAGGGATAGCGAGCAGAGCTCGGGGTGGCGATGGAGTTTGGCAAGGAGGGCGCGTTCTTTGGGGGGCGTTAGGTTTCTGGTGGCGGGGGTGTCAAGGAGAGTTTGCAGGAGGTCGCGGCGGGTGTTGGCGGATGTCTTCTCGGACAGGATGGCTCCGAGGACGGGGGAGAGGTGCTTCGGTTGACGGGCTGCCCCGGCAAGTGCTCGTAGGGCGGCGGGACGTTTGGCGGTTGCAAGCTTGTCGGAGGTGATAGCTTGTAGAAGTCCGTTGAGGGGAGCTTGGCTGCCTGTGAGGGCGACGACGCGAGAGAGCCGTGCAGGTTGATTGCCGAAAGTGGTTTTGCCTTCCCACACGGGGCGAAGGTCGCGAAGTGATTGGCGTAGGGCGAAGTCGAGGTTTCGGTCGGTGGGTTGGTCGAAGGCCCGGGCAAAGGTCTCGACGGAGGGGAGGTCGCCTTGTTTGCGGAGGGCGCAGACAGCTTCTAGTCGCACGCGAGGGTGAGGGTCGTCGATGGCGTCGGGCGTGAGATGGCCGAGGCGGAGGGCGGAGGCACGGATACGGGGGTCCTCGCTTTGGGCGAGACGGCGGAAAAGCTCGACGGGAACTTCGCTTCGAAGACTGAGGAGTGAGCGTACTCGTTCGAGTAGTAGTAGGTCGTTATCGGAGGTTTTGGCTTGGGCAAGGAGCTTTGGGGGGACGGAGGCGTCGGCGTGTTCGACTAGAAGGCGGCGGGCGGCACGGCGGAGGAAGAGGTGGGGGGAGGCTAGGGCGTCGAGCCAGTCGTCCGTTTTCTTCGTGGCCAACTTTTTGTGGGCGAAGGGCTTGGTCTTAGGTTCTTTGGGGAGGAGACGCAGGATGCGTCCGTGCTCGTGGTCGCGTCGCTTGTCATGAAAGTCCACTTCACCGTGTTGGATGATGGGGTTGCTCCAATCCGTAAAGTATAGTGCGCCGTCGGGGCCTTCGTCTACGTCGACGGGTCGGTAGGAGCCGGCGGAGCCATGGCGGTCGGTGCCTTTGGAGCCAGCGTGGACGAGGTCCTGTTGTTGGGCGGAATGAAAGCCGGAGAGGTGGTCGGAGAGGCGGAATGAGAGGGTGCGGTGTCCACGGAAATCGTTGGTGACGAGAAGTCCGCGGTACTTTTCGGGGAAAAGACGAGACTGAATGATGGCTAGACCGCAATGCTTTGGTTGGCCGGGGTTGAGGCCCGGTAGGACTTCCGACCTCGAATGGTAGGCGGAGGTGACGTAGGCTGCTCCCGGAAACGCGTAGTGGATGCCTGCTCCTCCTGCGCCATCCGTGAGAAAAGACTGGCCGTATTCATCGGTTTCGTGTCCCCATGGGTTGACGAGCCCGTAGGCGAAGATCTCTAGGTCGTGTGTATGTGGGTCAAAGGTCCAGATGCCGCTCTTGAGGAGGCGACGAACGCCGTGCGGGGTCTCGACGTGAGTGTTGATGTAGATGGATTGAGTGAATCCGATGCGTCCGTCTTCAGTATGACGGAGACCGTGGACGACATGGTGCGTGTCCTCGGTGCCGAGTCCGGAGAGTAGAATGGTTTTTTGGTCAGCCCTTCCATCTCCGTCGGTGTCGCGCAGGTGGAGTATTTCGGTGGAGGTTCCTACATATACGCCGCCATGGCCCGGTAGGACGGCGGTTGGCATGAGGAGGTTATCTGCGAAGAGAGTGCGATGGTCGGCCACGCCATCACCGTCTTGGTCTTCGAGTATGACGATTTTGTCGTCAACTAAGAAGCCTGGTGCGATGTGGGGGTAGCTCTCGGCAGTGGCGACCCAGAGGCGCCCGCGTTCGTCCCATGCAGACTGGACGGGATTCTTTATGGCGGGCTCCGAGGCAAAGACGTTTAGCTTGAGGTCGTCGGGAACATGTAGGGTCTTGAGGTCGGCGAGAGCTTTTTCGGAAGGCTTGATAGGTTGGCGAGCGGAGGGAATCTCTGCAACGGGCGGTCTCTTGATTTTGTCTTCGGGGGTAGCGACGAGCTTGCGGATGGCATGTTCCTTTTCCTCGACGAGGGGAGTGAACTTTGGGAGGTCTTGGGCGTGACGGCCTTGTTCGTGTCGACGGAAGCTGAGAAGGTAGGTTTGATTTTGCGGACGCCAAGAATGGAAATGGAGTTCGTTCTTTTGCTTGATGAGCGAGCGGATGAGGTTGGCTTTGAGTGAGTCGAAGTTGGTAAGAGGAAGATTGAGCTTGGTGAGGATGTGTTTGGCTAGGGCTCTATGGCCTTTGTCCTTGAGGTGGAGAGAGTTCATTGTCAGCCGATCAGGCTCGGGTAGAGGCTCGGGAGTTGGGCGGATAAAATCCAAGAGGTCGAGGTGGGCGAGGCCGTTTTTATCTGCAAGTCCTTCGATGACCATAGCATGAGCTCGGAGATCTGAATTGTGGGGAGTGGGGTCTGGCATGAGATCGCCCCAATTTTCCTGAAGGATTGGAGAGAGCAGTGCGATACGCGCTCCGGTTGGCTTGAGGTCGTCGATGAGTTTCTGGTAGTCTAAGGCAAAGGTTTCGAGCTTTCCGTCCCAGGACTCGGCGGGACCATAGGCGAGGAGGAGGAGGGTTGGGTTGTTTTCCCGAACCTTTTTGAGAAGATTGGCGTAGCCTGCCTGTGGCTTCTCGTAACCTCGGGATGCACCTTTGACTGTATCTGCGGACCAACCGAGGTTGCGAAAGGTGATTTCCTTGTCCGGCATGGCGAGGGTAAGAGCCGTTTCAAGGTAGCCGAAACGGGCCATACGTTCCACGAAGGTTGGCCCAACTAGGACTACTCTTTCTTTTTTTTCAAACTTGATGGGAACTGATGCGCAGCATAGAACCGAGAAAAGAGCAGAGTGAATTGAAAGGAGAATTTTTTTCATTATTGCTTTTCATTAAGGGCAAGAATGATTCAGGTCAAAAGACAAACGGAAAGTTAATGTTCTTGTATGTCTGAAGTTAAAGAAAACATGTCTTCGCTTGCCCAAGATGCTCCCTGCGTCCGATCGCTTTGCCAAATTTGGGGTGAAAAGACTCTGGGAGAATGGATTGACGAGAGTGCTTTGGAAGATGCCGGTCGAGTGCATCGAATTCTGGATATTGTCTGCCGGGATAGGTCGAATCTGGGGAAAAAGGATGCCTCGGGTTGGATTACGCAGGGGTTGATCCGATTGAACGAGGCCGAGCGATTTTCTCCCGGATTCACCTTTTCAGAGATTTTTCGGGTTAATCTTCACCTAGGCGAAAAATTGCTTGGAAGGTATCTGATCGATTTGATGGGCAAGTTTTCGGAGCATCAAGAATCATTGGGGGTTGAATTTGCCGCCGCGTTTGTGGCTCGAGGGTTGAGGGCATTCCCATCATTCCTTCGGGAAGTCGATTTTGCGGTGCTTCTCCAGCAAGCGCTGACCATGTCTGACTCCCGGGCAACGGTTGAGCGCGGCAGTTTGTCGGATGACGTTGAGGGTCATGCCGACTTGAAGCTTCGCTTTCG
>CAXGVD010000102.1:0-7777 GCA_964012695.1 uncultured Opitutia bacterium | reverse complement strand
GCGACATGCGGCAAGTAGTCCTGCAGGTAGCTGTAGGCCGTGCCGACGAGGGGGAGGCCGGGGACGGCTTGCTTGCAACGGCGGACAGCTTGAATCTGGCGGGCGACGCCGACAAGCGGATCCTCGGGCGGTTGGTAGCCGTCACTGGGCGGAAAGATGGCGGGGCGTTGAACATGGGGGTTGTAGTAGGGACTGCCGCAGGTAAGATTTATGAGCGCCACACCCGCTTCCTTGAGTTCGGCGACGAGGCGCAGGGGCTCGGCAAAGTCCGGCTCCAAAGGGTTATTCTCGTTCACGCCGAAGCCTAACATGTAAGGGAGGTGCCCGGCAAAGTCCATTGGCGCGCCCATTTCCGTGCTCGTCTTGAAGGGAGCGGTATCGAAGAAGCTGAGGCGTACGCCGACGAGTAGGTGGGGCAGTTCGGAGCGTATGCGGCCGATGATGGTCTTGAGCAGACGGGTCCGGCCCGCGAAGTCGCCACCGAAAACTCCGGGGCGGGAACGGGCGGAAAGGAACTCGTGCAGGAGGTAGCCATGGCAGGCCTTAACGTCCACGAAGCGAAAGCCGACCTTATGGGCGAGGCGGGCGGCGGCGAGGTAGGCTTCGACGAGACGGTGTAGGTCGTCGTCCGTCCAGACTATGGAATTGTCCTCGGGGGCGAGACCGTACTTTTCCTCAAGAAGAGGATGGCGGTAGGCTACGCGAGGCTCCCAGCGCAGCTTGTCGTTGGGCTTGCAGAAACGTCCAGAGTGGGTGAGCTGGAGACCGACGAGAAGGTCGTCGGTAGAACGAAAGCGTTCCCGGTGAGCCTCGGCGAGGGTGGCTAGGAGACGGCGTAACCCGTCTTCGTTCTCCGGGGTGGCAAGGGTTTGGTTGGGGTTGGCTCGTCCGTCAGGTTGCACGGCGGCGGCTTCCCCGCCCCAAATAAGCTTGGCCCCGCTAAGGCCGAAGTTGCGCCAGCGGCGCAGGGTGTGCTCGGTGGGGGAACCGTCCCGGTTGGCGTCCCAGCCTTCCATGGGGTGGATGCACCAGCGGTTGCCCACCGTAAACCCGCCCACCTCCAAGGGTTCGGCCAGCGGAGAGCCAGCGACGGCGGTGAGGATTTCGTCGTCGAGGGGAAGGTCCACACCCAAGACGCTAAGGTGTTCGCGAAGAGCATCCGGGCTTTTGAAAGAGGCAACTTTGGGAAAGGAAGGCATTGAATCATCCTGTTTGAAAAGATGTGGAGCGAAAAGGAAGGAAACCTCTTGCCCTGGCGAGTTTCCCCGCCTACGCAAACATTTAACTATGAACGCAACCTACCTGACTGCAAAACCAAACCTGCTCACAGCGAGCCCTTGGCTCCAAATCGCCCTTCTCATTTTTTCCTCCACGAACCCGCTTCAGGCCGAAAAACCGAACCAGAACCTGCTTTTCCGCGGGAACTTCGCAAACTCCCTCCACCGCTTCGAGAAGGAGAAGAAGGGTCACGTCGCCTTCATGGGCGGGTCCATAACGGAAATGAACGGTTACCGCCCCATCCTTTGCGAATGGCTCGAAAAACGTTTTCCCGAGACCGCCTTCACCTTCACCAACGCGGGCATTTCCTCCACCTGCTCAACCACGGGGGCCTTCCGTCTGGAACGCGATGTTTTGAGCCACGGCCAAGTGGATCTTTTCTTTTTGGAGTTCGCGGTGAACGACGACCAAGACGCGGGCCACACCCGGGAAGCAGCCCAACGAGGAATGGAAGGCATCCTCCGCCATCTGCGAACGCGCAACCCTCGGGCTGACGTGGTGGTGACCTACTTCGTGAACCCAAGCATGTTGGCCTTGTTGCAAAAAGACAAGCAGCCCCTGCCAATGGCGGCACACGAGGAGGTCTTGAACCATTACGATGTGTCCGCCGTCCACTTAGCCAAGGAGTTGGCAGAGCGCATCAACGCCGGCTCCTTCACTTGGGCGAAGTTCGGCGGCACCCACCCCAAGAAACCCGGCAACCAATTAGCCGCCGCCTTGGCGGGCTCCCTGCTGGACGCAGGCTGGAAAAAAGCGAGCGCCAAGAAGCCCGCGCCCCACCCTCTTCCGGGCAAGCTCTTACAACCGCACAGCTATGTAAAGGGCCGTTTTCTCTCTCCCGGAAAGGCCATGCTTGAAGGTGGCTGGAAATGGAGCGAGCCCGACTGGAGCAACCTCAGGGGCGGCAAGCGCGGACGCTACCTTGGCAAACCGCTCCTACATGTCGACGGCCCGGGAGGCTCGGCCACCCTAACCTTCGAGGGCTCCGCCATTGGGGCCTTCGTTCTGGCGGGTCCGGACGCAGGTATCGTGAACTATTCCATCGACGGCGGAAAAATCCAAAGCCTGAACCTGCACCACCGTTACAGCACTGGACTGCACTACCCCCGCAGCGTCATATTTGCCCACGACCTGAAACCGTGCAAGCACGTCATCCGGCTTTCCTCCTCCAAGAAGAAACACCCGGATTCCTCCGGCCACGCCGTCCGTATCCTCCAATTTTGCGTGAACGCACCGTAACCGCGCCCTTTCGCAACCCGCCCTAGTACTAGTCCTTCGTCACTCGTACTCTAATTGATTTCTCGCCCGCACATTAACCAAGTTCGCCACGCCTTCCCGATGAACCCGTTCCTCTCAGACAACTTCCTTCCGCCTTGGTCGCAACTAACGCCCGAAAACGTCGCCCCCGACATAACACTCGCCCTCGAAAAAGCCGAGGCGAACTTGGAAGCCATCCGCAGCCTCGCCCCCGAAGCCGTCACTTTCGCCAACGTCGTGAAGGCCCTGGAGGATGCCACTACGCCGCTCAGCGAAGCATGGGGTCTGGTCGACCACCTCGACGCCGTCCGCAACTCCGACGACCTAAGGTCCGCCTACAACGAGATGCTCCCAAAGGTCACCGCATTCCAAGCCAAAATCCCACTCGACCCAAAGCTCTGGGCCACTCTCCAAGCCTTTTCCGCAACAGAGGAAGCCTCCAAACTGGAAGGCCCCGACAAGCGTCTTTTCGAGGAAACCGAAGCGGACTTCCGGGAAGCCGGAGCCGACCTCCCCGAGGACAAGCGTAAGCGACTGGAGGAACTCTCCACCGAGCTGGCAAAAGCCACCCAGAAGTTCTCCGAGAACGTCTTGGACGGCACAAACGCCTGGGAAAAGATCGTGGAGGACGAAGCCCTCCTCGCCGGCCTACCCAACTCAGCTAAGGCCGCCGCCAAGCAAGCCGCCGAAGAAAAGGAACTCCAGGGCTGGCGCTTCACCCTACACGCCCCCTCACTCATGCCCGTCATGCAGTACCTCGACGACGACGCCATCCGGCGCGAGGTATGGGAAGCCTCCAACCAAGTGGGCGGAGAAACCGAGCGAGACAACACTCCGCTCGTCCGTCTTATCCTCGAACTCCGTCTGGAAAAGGCAAAAATCCTCGGTAAAAGGGATTTCGCCGACGTCGTCCTCGCCCGGCGAATGGCCAAGTCCGGCGTAACCGCCGACGCCTTCGTAACCGACCTCCGCGACAAAACCGCAGAGGCCTTCGCCCTCGAAAACGAGCAACTGGAAAGCTACAAAGCCGAAAAGACTGGTGCTCGCAAGGAGATGCTCGAACCATGGGAAGCCGCCTACTGGTCCGAAAAGCAAAAGAAGGAACGCTACGACTTCGACGAGGAGGACCTCCGCCCCTATTTCCCAATCGACTCCGTACTGGCGGGCATGTTCTCACTCGTCACCACCATCTTCGGTCTGCGTATCGCCGAACGTTCCACAAGTTTCGACGGTGAAACAGCCACCACATTGGCAAACGACGTGCGGGAAGCCGCCGAAGTCTGGCACCCCGACGTTAAGTTCTACGAACTCTTCGACGAAGAAGATAACACCCACCTCGGCTCGTTCTATGCCGACTGGCACCCCCGCTCCGACAAACGTTCCGGGGCTTGGATGAACTACTTCAAAACGGGAGAACCCGGCGAGGACGACTCCCCCCGAGGCCCCCACCTAGGCCTCATGTGCGGCAACATGAGCGCTTCTGTGGACGGCAAACCCGCCCTACTCACCCACTACGAGGTGGAAACCGTCTTCCACGAATTCGGGCACCTCCTCCATCACCTCTGCGGCGAAGTGAAGCACAAGAGCCTCAACGGTGTGAACGTCCCGTGGGACTTCGTCGAACTCCCGTCCCAAATCATGGAAAACTGGTGCTGGGAACGCCAAAGTCTGGACCTCTTCGCCCGCCACTACGAAACTGGAGCCACCATCCCCGAGGAACTCTTCCAAAAGATGCTGACGTCCCGAAACTACATGGCCGCCAACGCCCAAATGCGCCAACTCGCCTTCGGCAAGATGGACCTCCTTCTCCACCGCCGCTTCTCCAAGGAAGGCTACGAAGACCTCGACGCAATACTCGACGAATCCCTCCACGCTTACCAACCTCCGCGCAAAACGAAGCCCCCTACCATCGTCCGACGTTTCACCCACCTCTTCGGCAACCCCGTCGGCTACGCCGCCGCCTACTACTCCTATAAGTGGTCCGAAGTCCTCGACGCGGACGCCTTCACCCGCTTCCAAATAGAAGGCATCATGAACCCCGAAACCGGACGCGCCTTCCGCCGTTTCATTCTCAGCCAAGGGAACTCCAAACCCGTTGAGGAACAGTTCCGCGACTTCATGGGACGCGACCCCGATCCCCAAGCCCTACTCGTCCGCAGCGGGCTGGCCTAACCAAACACACCATCATGTCCACCAAACCACAAGTCCTAGCCTGGATCACCTGCGACTCCGTCTACGTAGACCCCGCCACCGGCAAGCACACCCTGCTTGGCATCTTCTCCAACCTACGAGCCAAGGAATTCCCCGTCACCCACCCTCGCATGATTTGGTTCCTCTCCTTCTCAGACCTCACCGCCGGTTCCCACGACCTAAAGATTACCATCGGCCTCCCCATGGATGACGAGGAACCCCGCACCATCATCGAAAAAAGCTTCGACTCTCCCGGCCCACAGCACCGCATCAACCTCATCAACGACATCCACAACCTCAAGTTCGAGAAACCGGGCAACTTCTCTATCCTCATCGAAATCGACGACCAAGTCGTCCTCGCCTCCACCTTTCCCCTCACCCAAGCATAAGCCCCCTCCCGCCAACCGTTCACGCCAAGACCATACTCAACCCGGCCCGCACTCAGAGCTCGTCATGCTTTATGTCCGGCGTATCGCGGGGCCAAGTTCCACGCTCGACACACAGCCTCATTGGAATTCTTCTCCAACTTCACCAGCATGGGAACAAAGGCGGCAAAGCGGCAGCCGATCTTGTACCGCTTCCTAGCGGCCACCGCCCTAGTGGTGGTCTCGTCGCACTCTTCGCTCAGGCACTCAATTTCTCGGGCGAAGAGATAGGGTTTCGAGCCGATTCACGCACATCAAAGCCAGGCGAAGGCTCGGTTAGAACAGATGTTGCGGCAACTGAATTCACATTTATGAAAAAGACGAAAACGTAGCGTTTCTCGGAAAAATGCAGGGCAGCGGCGGGCCAACAAACAGTAAGGAGCTTGCGAAAGACTTATGCGGTCTGATTGAAAAATCAGGCTCTTTCCAGAATCGTATGAAGAGCAAGCGTTCGCAGAAAAGAAGCCTGACATCGTCGGGTGCCTTCTTCATGTTTTAGTTCCATGTCCTCCCGTCGTCATTTTCTCCGTCAAAGCGCAACCGTCACCCTCGGGTTCTCGGGCTTACGCCACTTCAGTCTCGCCCGTTCCGAGGGGAAAAACCGATTGCTCGTCCATGGTTACGGCCCGCTTCGGCCCGACCCGGACAAGGTAGTGGACCTGCCCGAGGGCTTCTCCTACCGAATAATCGGTCGAGCAGGCGAAGTCATGAACGACGGCCTAGTCCTCCCCGCCCTCCCCGACGGTATGGCCGCCTTCCCCGGCCCCGACGGCCTCGTCCTTCTCCTGCGCAACCACGAGGTCAACTCCAACGCCAAGAACAGGCAAGGCCCCTTCGGGCAAGGCAACAAGATGCTCACGCCCGCCATTCGACCCAAGCTCTTCGACCTCGGTCGGAAGGGCGAGGATCCCGCCCGAGGCGGCGTCACCACTGTCGTCTACGACCCCAAGAAACAAAAAGTGGTCCGCCAATTCCTCAGCCTCGGCGGCACCCTTCGCAACTGCGCAGGCGGCCCCACCCCGCGCAACTCCTGGATTACCTGCGAGGAAACCGTGGAGAAGGCCGATGACCAACTCGCCCAAGACCACGGCTGGTGCTTCGAGACTCCCGCCACTACCGAGCCTAAGCTCCACCAAGCCGTTCCCCTCAAGGACATGGGTCGCTTCAACCACGAAGCCGTCGCCGAGGACCCCGCCACAGGCTACGTCTACGAAACCGAGGACCGGGGCGACGGCCTTCTCTACCGCTTCCTACCCCACAAGCCCGGCAAGCTTCACGAAGGTGGCAAACTCGAGGCCCTCGTCGCCGCCGACCAACCCGGACTCGACACCCGCAACTGGGACAAGCGCCGGATAAATGTCGGGCAAAACCTACAGGTAAAGTGGCTGGAAGTAGAGGAAGTCCATGCCCCCAAGGATGACCTCCGCCACCGAGGCCACGCCGCAGGGGCCGCCCGCTTCGCGCGTGGAGAAGGCGCCTGGCTCGGCGAGGACGGCATCTACTTCGCCTGTACTAACGGCGGGGCCAAGCACTTCGGACAGGTCTGGAAGCTGGCTGGCGACCAACTTCAACTCTTCGCCGAACCTAACGAAGCCAACGTCATTGACAACTGCGACAACCTCACCGTCGCCCCCTCCGGCGACCTTGTTCTCTGCGAGGACGGCACAGGCGAACAACGCCTCGTCATGGTCACCCCCAAAGGCAAGTTCTTCACCTTCGCCCGCAACGCCGCTGGAAACTCCGAACTGGCCGGAGCCACCTTCTCCCCGGATGGCTCCATCCTCTTCGTAAACATCCAGAAAAACGGCCTCACCCTGGCCATAACCGGGCCTTGGGAAAAAGTCGTCCGGGAGGCTTGAGACCGGTTGTCCCACTGAAAGACGACTATTAACTCTTACAGCTTCACTTCCGCTTGCAGCAGAACGGCTCGCAAATGGCCCCTACCCAAACCCTGGCGCATCGAAACCACGCAACCCATACTTCACGAATCGGTTTCTTTGCGAAGAACGACGGGAGAGCCTCGTTGGCGGATTAGCCGAAAACCCAACAACTCCGTGGAGCGGCGGGCCTCCGAGGCCTTAATCTACCGGAAGTTTAGGCGCGAGTCGCCTCGACCTCAAGGCTCGCCAAAGTGGTTTCACACCTCGTCATAATCAATTCGTAAAACTCCCATAAATACAAGGCAACTGCCTCTCCCAGGTTGTTCAAAGTGTCCTTGCGATTGGAGCCTTTCGTGGCTGTTCCCGTATCCGGATTATAGGCAACGAAACTGTTTTCCGTTTCTCCGCCGTAAATGAAGGTGGTCAACTTCATCTCTTTACCCGAGCCCTTTTCGCTCGCATCGATCAAGGAACCACGCCGGCCTCTCTCGAAGGAATTACGCCACATCAGCCCCTCGCTTCGCTTCCTCGGCCAGCTTCCTCCTGCCTTAAGATAAGCCGTGAGCCCGCGACTTAGGCTTGCGACGAGTCCGCTTCTCATGGAGGATGGCAGAAACAGACAAATGGGGGAAACGCCTTTATGAACACTTCACTGAATAGACGTAATTTCCTGCGGGGAGCCGGGGTGATCTTGGCCCTGCCTTTGATGGAGTCCCATATTTCGCCCGTCCTTGCGGCTGCGGCGAA
>CAXGVD010000101.1:0-7793 GCA_964012695.1 uncultured Opitutia bacterium | reverse complement strand
CCGCATCGTGGCGGTCAACCCCCTCAAGGAAGCGGGCCTGCTCGCCTTCGCCCACCCGCAGGAGGTGAAAGGCCTGCTCGGCATGGCCACCCCCTTGGCCGAGCTGTTCCTGCAAGTGAAGCTCAACGGAGACATGGCCCTCCTCAAAGGCATGCAGAAGGCGATTCTCGCCGAGGAGGAACGTCGGCCCGGGCAAATCCTCGACTACGCCTTCATCGATTCCCACACCACCGGCTTTGCCGACTGGAAGGACGCCCTCGCCGAGGCGACCTGGGAGGCAATCACCGAGCAAAGCGGTCTCGCCAAGGAAGAAATCGAAGCCGCCGCCAAAACCTATTGGGAGGCGGACGGCGTCATCTCCTGCTGGGCCATGGGCCTCACGCAGCACAAGACCGCCGTGGCTTGCATCCAAGAAGTCGTCAACCTGCACCTGCTCCGAGGGAACCTCGGCAAACCCGGTGCAGGCCTCTGCCCCGTGCGCGGTCACAGCAACGTGCAGGGAGACCGCACCATGGGCATCTTCGCCGCCCCGCCCCCCTTCGTGGACGCCCTCGAAAAGGAATTTGGCTTCACGGCTCCACGGGGACCCGGGCTGGACGTCGTCCACTCCATCCGAGCCATGCGTGACGGTCGGGCCAAAGTCTTCCTCGGCCTTGGCGGCAACTTCCTCTCCGCTACCCCCGACGTCCAAGTCGTGGCCGCCGCCCTGCGCTCCTGCCGCCTCACCGTCCAAGTCTCCACCAAGCTCAACCGCAGTCACCTCGTCACGGGCGAGCAAGCCCTAATCCTGCCCTGCCTCGGCCGCAGCGAACGGGACGGGGACCAATTCGTCACGGTGGAAAACTCCATGGGCGTCGTACACGCCTCCCGCGGCAGGCTCGCCCCCATCTCCGACAAACTCCTCAGCGAGCCCGCCATCGTGGCCGGCCTCGCCCGGGCCACCCTTGGCGACAAGGCCGACGTCCCCTGGGAAGCCTTTTCCCAAGACTATTCCCTCCTCCGCGCCCGCATCGAGAAAGTCGTGCCCGGCTTCGAGAACTTCGAGACCCGGGTCCGCCAACCCGGAGGCTTCTACCTCCCCAACCCCGCCAAGGAAAGAAGCTTCGCCGGCCCCGACGGCCAAGCCCCCTTCTCCATCCACTCCCTCGAACCCATCCCTCTGGAGGAAGACCAACTCCTCCTCATGACCATTCGCAGCCACGACCAGTTCAACACCACCATTTACGGCCTCCACGACCGCTACCGAGGCGTGTGCAACGAACGCCGCGTCCTCTTCCTCCACCCCGACGACATGGCCGCCCGCTCCATCCACCCCGAGCAACCCGTAAACCTCACCTCCCACTGGAACGGCGAAACCCGCCAAGCCCGCCTCTTCCTCGCCATCCCCTACGACCTCCCTCGAGGCTGCGCCGCCGCCTACTTCCCCGAGACCAACGTCCTCGTCCCCCTCGACAGCTCCGCCCGCATCAGCAACACCCCTACCTCCAAATCCATCGTCATCACAGTTGAACCCGCCTGAGCGGAAAGCGGACGAATTGGGCCAACGAGCGGGTTTGTTTCCTCCAGCTTCGCCGGACCACGCCGCCACCTCTCACGCTGCGAGCGCTGACTAGGCCGTCCTGTTCGTCCTCATGCTCCTTAAGCTGGGCTTCGTCGATTTCATCTCAAACACCGATTTGCGGACGGCCGAGGAAAAACTTCGCCGGGCCTGACGGCTCGTAGCTAGGGGTCGCAAGCGCGCCGTACGGCTTTTCAGTAAAGGTGGGAAGGTGGTTTTAGGGGCTTATCAGACCATTCGCGCTTGCTGGTTGTCCGTTTTCTTTTTTCATGCTTAGCTCATCTTTTTCACTCCTTACCTGCGTGTACCCGCTTTTGATATTCTCCCTGTTGTTTGCGACTTGGGCGGCGCTCTCGGCAAAGTTCGATGCCTTTCACTTGTGCCTGGGTGCGTTGTCGGCGGTTTTAGTGACGGTGTTTTCGCAGGACTTGCTTTTCGAGGACCGCAAAAAGAGCTTGGGGGAGCGGGCCTCGGAGGCAGGGCGTTTCGTGGGTTATGTTTTCTGGTTGCTGTGGCAAGTCGCGTTGGCGAACGTTCACGTGTTCAAGTTGGCGATGACGAGCGCGGGTCGTGCGGAGATGGCTCCGCGGGTGATTCGTTTCAAGACGAGGTTGAAGACCGACTTCGGCAAGTTCGTGTTCGCCAATTCCATCACCTTGACACCGGGCACGGTGACGATTCGGGTGGAGGGGGACGAGTTCGTGGTGCACGCGATAAGCGAGGCGGTGACGGAGGACTTACTGGAGGCCCGCGATATGGAGGGCCGGGTTGCGGCAGTTTTTGAACCGGAGGAGGTGGCATGACGGTGGACGACTTTTCCGTATTCGTGGGGGCGGCCTTATTCGTGTTGATGTTGCCGGCTTTGCATCGGGTCGCGGTGGGGCCCACGGTGTTCGACCGGGTGGTGGCGGTTAACATAATCGGGACCAAGACGGCGGTTGTACTGGTGGTCATCGGCACGTTGTTCGGGCGACTGGATATGTTCGTGGACTTCGCCCTGACCTACGCGCTTCTGAATTTTGTGGCTTCCTTGGCGACGGCTCGCTACTTGAGCCGGACGCGTTCCTTGCCCGAGCCCAAACCGAAACGCCGCTCCCCCGAGGGCGAAACCAAGGCGGAAGCGTGATGGACTTGCAAAGTGCGGACTGGGGGTTGTGGATTGGCGGCGATTTCGCGGTTTTGGCGGAGGCTTCTTCTGGGGCGGAAGCGGCGGCAGGTTTGTCGGGGTTGGACGTGTTGGGCATGGCTTTGGCGACTTTGGGGCTGGTTTTCTTTCTCGGTGCGGCTGTGGGGCTCTGTCGTTTCCCCGATTTCTACACCCGGATGCATGCGGCGGGGAAGGGGGACACGCTTTCCTCGCTCCTGATTCTGGCTGGCTTCGCCTTGATTAACTTGGACGAATTTTCGTCGGTGGGGTGGTTGCTGGTGGTGAAGGTGCTGGGCATCGTGCTCTTCATCATGCTTACGAGCCCCACGAGCACGCACGCCTTGATGCGGGCGGGTTACGAGGACGGGGTGGAGCCGGCGACTGGCGACGACGAGGAGAGCGGCTCATGACGGGGTTGGAAATTCTCAACGCCTTCATTCTCGTTTTCCTTGTGGTGGCGGCTGTCATCGCCCTGCGGGTCAAGGACCTGCTGGTGGCTTCGGTGGTATTCGGCATCTACAGCTTTTTGATGTGCTTGCTTTGGGCGGAGATGGGCGCCGTGGACGTAGCGTTCACGGAGGCGGCGGTGGGCTCGGGTGTGAGCGCCGTTTTCCTCATCGCTACAGTGTTCAATTGTTCGAGAAAGTCCTCCGACTGATGAAGACGCTGGCCGCCATACTAACGGTTCTTATCGGTGCTTTGTTGCTTTACGCAGCCGAGGACCTGCCCGAGTGGGGAGATCCCGCTTCCCCCGCAAGTGTCTCGCCCGTCTCCTCTCACTTCATCGCCGAGACGGGCGTGGACACCGAAGTGCCCAACATGGTGACCGCCGTACTGGCGGACTATCGGGGCTTCGACACAATGTTCGAGACGGTCGTCATCTTCATAGCCGGGGTCGCCATCCTCGCCATTCTAAAGCGGACGGGAGCGGAGGGCGAGGCGCCGTCTGGAAACGCGAAGGCGGCAGTCGAGGAGCCCGACCTCATCGTGACGAACACGGTGCGCCTGTTGGTTCCCGTGCTTCAGCTTTTCGCCTTTTACGTCTTGGCCCACGGGCATGTTTCGCCAGGAGGCGGTTTCCAGGGCGGGGTGGTCATGGGGGCAAGCTTCATCCTGGTGGCCTTGGCTTGGGACCTGCCTGCGGCGATGAACCGGCTCAGTATGGACCGGGCGGTTATGCTGGCGGCGGTGGGCATCCTCATCTACGGGGGCATCGGGCTTTTCTCCATGGTTCTCGGCGGCGAGTTTTTGGACTACGCCGAGCTTTCTCATGTCTTGCCCGTTTCTCGGGAAATGGCCCGCTACCACGCCATGCTGGGGGTTGAGATAGGAGTGGGCTTCACTGTGGCGGCCATCATGTTCGTCATTTATGCAAACCTGTCCACCCGCGGGCGATTGGCCGCCGGTCTTTGATTTCGGCTCAGCGTAGCGGACGACGACGAGCGGAAGTAGCACGAGTAACAACGACATGGGCGACTTGGGAGAACTGTTGAGCGAACTGCTCGGGGAGCGGCTCAATTATTGTGTCTACGTTGTGCTTCTGCTTGTCGGGCTTCACGCCATGGTGGCGAAAAACAACCTGATTAAGAAGCTCATCGGCATGTCCATTTTTCAGACGGCCATTATCCTGTTCTATGTTTCCGTGGGCGTGAAGGAGGGAGCGAGTATTCCGATTTACAAGCTCGAGCATGACCCTCACGGCCACCACGCCAATGGCGGTCACGACCACCAAGGCGACAATGAGGGCCACGACCACGACGGGGACGACGGCCACCAACACGGCCCTCAGGCCTTGAAGGCTGGCGAGGTAGCACAGTATGCCAACCCGCTTCCGCACGTCTTGATGCTTACCGCCATCGTTGTTGGCGTGGCCACCTTGGGCGTGGCCCTAGCGGTGACGCAACGCATTTACCGGTCTTATGGGAGCATTGAGGAGGATGAGGTGGGCGAGGCCATTCGCAAGGAAGCTGCCGCCGAAGTAAAAGCTCTCGCCGGGCGCGATCTGTCCGCCGGCCCGCCCGAACACAAGCCTGCCGTCAAGGCGAAAGCCGGACCGAAGGCCAAGCGAAAGACGGCGGCGCGGAAAACTCCAGCGGGCAAAAAGAAGACGGTCGGAGCAAAGAAGAAGCCTGCGGTCAAGAAGCGGAAGAAGGAGGACGAGGCTTGACAGAGCACTCCATGGCCTTGGTCTTCGCCTGTCCCTTGTTCGGGGCCATGTTCTGCATTCTGGCTGGGCGCAAGACTCCGGGAGCCTGTCACCCTGCCGCCGTTCTCTCTCTGGCAGGGGCGCTTTGTGGTGGCGTGATGACTTTGATTCGAACCATCGAGAGCGAGACCAACGAAGTCTCCTACCTGCTTGGCGGCTGGACCTTGGACGCTTGGCCCCGGGGCGTGGGCATCGAATTTCGGGCTGACCTGCTTGCCTCCCTTATTATGTTGGTGGTGGTGAGCGTGGGCTTCCTCGTGGCCCTTTACTCGAAGCACCCGGTCTCCGAGGAAACCCCCGAGAAAGAGGGCGCGTACTACTCGCTCTTCCTGCTTCAGGTTACTGGGTTGGCGGGCATTTGCCTGACGGGGGACGCCTTTAACCTGTACGTACTTATCGAGGTGGCGGCCCTCACGGGCTACGGCCTCATCGCCATAGGCAACGCCCGGGCGGCAGCGGCCACCTTCAACTACATCATACTCGGTACCATTGGGGCCTCGCTTTACCTGCTTGGGGTGGGCTACCTTTATGCCAAGACGGGCACCTTGAACATGGTGGGGATTCAGGAAATCATCGCCGCCAAGGGGCTGGCGGATTCCGCCAGCATTCAGGTCGCCTTCGTCCTCATTGGCTTGGGCGTACTGGTAAAAATGGCCTTCTTCCCCTTCCACGCTTGGTTGCCTAACGCCTACTGCCACGCCCCCACCACTACTTCCTGTTTACTCGCTCCGCTCGTCACCAAGGTGATGATTTACGTCATGATTCGGATGGTGCTTACGGTGTTCGGGCCGGAGTTTTCCTTCAAGGGTACGCTTTGGGCGACCTTCATGCCGTGGTGCGCCGTGGTGGCCATTGTGTTCGCCGCCTGCATGGCCCTGACCCAGCGGGACGTGAAGAAGATGCTTACTTACCTCATCGTGGCGGAGGTTGGCTACATGGTGGGCGGGCTCTGGGTGTACAACTACTACGGCCTAATCGGTTCAATCTTCCATGTCATCAGCGACGCCTGCATGACCCTCTGCCTCTTCCTCGGGACGGGCATCATCCTGCGCAAGCGGGGCACCACTCACTTCGACGGTTTGCGAGGCCTTTTCCGCAAGATGCCCCTCACTATGACGGGCTTCTTTGTGGGCGGCTTCTCCATCATCGGGCTCCCGCCCACCTGCGGCTTCTTCAGTAAGTGGTACCTGATTACGGGCGGCATGGTGTCCGAGCGTTGGGAGTACGCGGTCATCCTGATGTGCTCGACGATGGTGATGGTCGTGCTCTTCTTCCGTCTTATCGAGCGCATCCATCTGGCCGTGAAGGAGAGTGGCGAGGAAATCGGCCACGGCCACGGAGACCTCGCCTTGCCGGAGAAGGAAAACAAGTTCGACGAGGCCCCGCTCTCCATGCTCATTCCGCTCCTGCTGGCCTCCGCCTTGGTGCTAGTCATCGGGGTTTACAACCAGGAACTCGTTAACCTTGTCGAAGACTTTCTCGCCCCCTTCGGCCTGCCGAAAGGAACTCGTTAGGGAACTCGCCGCCGTGGAACGCCTGCCATCAGTCATCGAGGATGTTCGTCCTTTCGTCGCCTTTCTGGTGCCGTTGGTGGCGGTTTTCGGCATCGTGTGGGCGGGAGAGGCCCGACGCAACCTGCGGGAGCTTTTTACCTTGGTGGCGGGTGTCGTTCAGGCCGCCGTGGTGCTTTCCATGATGCCGCTGTTGCTTGAGGGCGACGTGGTCATCGAGTACCAAATCTGGCAAATCTTCACCAACGTGCCGCTCTTGCTACGGGTGGACGGTTTCGGCCTCACCTTTGCCGCCGTGGCCTCGGTGCTCTGGATAGCCACTTCGCTTTATTCCGCCGGTTATATGCGGGGTTTGCACGAACACGCTCAGACGCGTTTCTCGGCCTTTTTCGCCATCTCGTTGTCCGCCACCATGGGCGTGGCCTTCTCGGCCAACCTGTTGACGATATACTTCTTTTACGAGATGCTTTCCGTCTCCACCTTCCCGCTGGTCACGCACATGCAGGACAAGCAAGCCCGAAAGGGCGGACGCACCTACTTGTCCTACCTCCTCTTCACCTCTCTCTGCCTCCTCTTGCCCGCCCTAAGTTGGTGTTACGTCTGGCTGGACGGCGGCACCGTGGCGATGGACTTCCTTCACGACACGGGCAAGGTGAACTTCTTCTCCGATACGGGCCAATTCGTCCTGCTCTTCCTTTTCACCTTTGGCTTCGCTAAGGCGGGGCTCATGCCCCTGCACTCCTGGTTGCCTAACGCAATGGTGGCCCCCACGCCCGTTTCAGCCCTTCTGCACGCTGTGGCGGTGGTGAAGGTCGGCGTGTTTTGCGTTTTCCGGACATACCACGGCATCTTCGGCATGGACGTCCTTCAAGCCCTCGATGGCGAGGCGTTCTTCATCTGGGTGGCCTGCGCCACGATCCTCATCTCCTCCCTCATCGCCCTCTCGCAGGACAACCTGAAGCGGCGGTTGGCCTTCTCGACCATCGGGCAACTCGGCTATGTCGTGCTCGGCGCCACTCTCGCCACCAAGGCTGGCATGGGCGGTTCCATCCTGCACGTCGCCATGCACGCCTGCGGGAAAATCACGCTCTTCTTCTGCGCGGGGGCTATTTTCGTGGCCAGCGGTAAGAAGTACGTCAGTCAACTGCGAGGTCTGGGCCGCAGGATGCCGATAACCATGGGTGCCTTCATGATTGGCTCGCTTAGCGTGATCGGCTTGCCCCCTCTCGGCGGCTTCGTGAGTAAGTGGTACCTCGTCATAGGTGCCTTGGATCGGGACTATGTTTGGGTGGTGGTTGTTCTTTTGGTCAGCTCCCTGCTGAACGTGTTCTACCTTTTGCCCGTTGCAGTGACTGCTTTTTTCCGAGACCG